>CAZGLO010000019.1:0-53485 GCA_964526735.1 uncultured Chloroflexaceae bacterium
GATCTCAATGCCGCGATAAATATACTGGCTGTGGGACTACACAGCCTGGGTGTACATCCCGAGAAGCCCAATCCTTCTAGGATTTGGGAGTAGTCACCAAGATCGATGCACTCTACCCATGCACCGATCTCTCGTATCTCCAAGCATCACGAGCATCGTTGAGGAGTGTTATATGAGTGAAGAAGCGTTTATTCGCGAAGCGATGCAGCGACAAGCCACCTTGCTCCAACGCGAATTTCCCAATCTTGAAGAGCTCCGTTCGGTCATTCACCCGACCTTCAACAAGAAGCAGAAGCGCCCAGAGGTATGGTTTAAGACGCCCCAAGGCCCACTCTGCGTGTGGTGGGATGGCACGCAGTGGAATGCACGTTTTTCGGACGGGTTGGAGGTGCAGATAGCCGCCAAACGGCTGCTAGCCAGCCTCAAAGAGCTTGAGCGGCTGCGTGAAGACACCATTGCCCACCGGATGGAGGTGCAAGCATCTCGGCTGCGCAGTGAGTTTGGTGACCTAGAGGAACTTCTCGGGTGGGCGCGTCCCGTCTACAACTACGAAGACCAACAACCTGAAGTCCGCTTTGACACGCCGATTGGGATTTGCCGTTTTTGGTGGGAGAAAAACCGGTGGATTATCCGCCTCCCTGAAGGCTCAAACCAATATGCTCCTCTTGGCGACCTTCGCGCAAAAGTCACCCAAGCTCGGCAATTTCTACGCAAGGGCATCATCTAGCCAAAACCGCAGCCTCTGCGGGCTTCGGGTGCATGGTAGCGATAACTTATTCGTGCTGTGCCGAATGCTCATCTTGCTCCCCCTCTGGCGGCGGCGGATTTTTCCTATCCTTCGGCGCGGCAATATTTGTCTTCGCCCGTATAATGTTCTCCCCATCGGAAAGCTCTATAATCACCGACCCTCGTCGTGGCCCGTCGGGCGTTGGGTAAGAGATACGGTATTGATGCTCCAGCTGGTTCTGGACGATTTGGTAGAGCCGTTCTAGCTCCAAGGCGTTGGGCGTCTGCAGGTACATCCCGTGCGTACCTGCTGCAAACTGTTCCAGCACCGTGCCGTCAAATTCTGGGCTTGTCAACCCGATTGTGTAGATGGGAATGTTCATCTGTTCGGCATAGGCCATCACGATGTCGGAGGTGGTGGAGCTTGTCGTATCAGCGCCGTCGCTCAGGATGATAATCGCCCGTCGGCCATTGATAGACGTGTTCATGTGCTCCCCAACACGCAAAATCGCATCGTACAGCGATGTCTCATCCATTGGCTCAAGGTGGTGTATTGCATTGAGAAGAGATTGATGTTCGTCCGTACAGGGTTGTACACACTGTACCTCTGTTGAGAAACACCATACGCACGCTTTATCGTTGGGGCCAAGCTGCTGGATAAAGGCAGAAGCTGCCGTGCGGGCGGCAGAAATCGGACGCCCTCGCATACTCCCGCTCACATCCACGACCATCGCCACCGTGACGGGATCGATATCTGGGGTGGCGGGCAAGACCGTCATTGTGGGCACTTTTGTGTCGTTGATATAAACATCGACGGAGGTGCCGTCGGGCATAAGCACAGAAGTGCCATCTTTTGTCGCAAGCCCGTAGTAGATTTGCGTTTCGTCGGGGTTGCTCGTATCGATAGTCAGCCCTACAATTGACGCATCATCTAGATTTGCCAGCTTTGCGATGTCGGAGATGGAGAATGAGATAAAGATCCGCTTGGTAATGGTCGTTTCCCGGGTCATTGCTATCACCTCAAACAGCCCCGCCATCTTGGGCAGGTCTATCGTGATGTCGCACTGCTCCCTGTTCTCTACATCTCCAAAGCGGAAGGTGTTGGCGTCGTGATACACCTGCTCGCCGTTGAACATCCCCTCAAACTGCACATCAAGCGTCTCGGTAGTGACATTGCCATTTGCCTTGAGGATAATGTCAAGACAACCCTGTTGGTCTTCGGGAAGCACATCGAGCAGGAAATCGGCCATTTCGAGGGTGCCAGTGAGGGTTTCGGCCGTTGGTTGGAGCGCGAGCTGCTCTGCCAACTCTTCCTCTTCTGCCTTGATACGCGGCTCAATCGCGACTTTCGATGCCTGTTGTTGCGCTTGGTAGACAAAAAAGCCCGCGAGAATGGAGCCGATGACAATGAAGACTGCCGTGAAGATTCCCGCCGACTTGAGAAAGGCAATCAGGTTGAAAGAATCTTTGGGCGGCTTGTCACGGCGATTTTTGGGGAGCACCTTCTCCAACGCTTCGGCAAACTCTTCGAGGTCGCTATAGCGTTGGAGTGGCTCATCTGCGGTTGCTTTTTGGAGGACGTTGCGGAGCCGTATCTCCTCTCCCAGGATACCTTCAGCCGTTGCCCCGGTAATCTCATCGCGGCTGCGGTAGCCTAGTAGGTAGAGGAGCGACATCCCCATTGAGTAGACATCGGAGGCGGGGGTAAGCATACCCGACGCCGCCTCCGGCGGGGGAAACTCAATGGAGTAGGTGGTATCTCCCACCACCCCGCGCGACACGGTAGAGACCCACGCAGAGTCCTCAAAGAGGAGGTAGGCGAGGTCAAATGGCTGTCCTCGTTTTTGAAAGGTGCCCCCGCCCTGGTTGTAGTATGAAAGGTTTTCGGCGAGTGATTGCCACCGCCAGCAAATAAACCCCCATTCCATAGAATCAACAATGATTGACATGAAGGCAACAGACACCCCAGAGGCGGGCATCACCGCATAATACTTGTCGCGGTGCTCAATTAGCTCACCCTGAGAGCCCCAATTGATGCCCGCCAACGTCTCTTCGTCTTCGGCTTCTATCAGCCAATAGCGTCCACCCTCGCCCCTACCACCAGCATAGCTGAGGTAGACGACAAAGTCTTCCCCTTCGCCAAGCACTTGAATAACCCGCTGGTCATCAACCCGCGCATTGTGCCGAAGGATCTCTCGTTCTGTACCTGGTACTGAAATTGCCACGGCAGATGCTCCCTCTGCTCAATTCTCTTATTCAAATAGCATAATTACTCTTCCGACTCGTCGTCGTCGGACATGTCTTTCTCGATTTCCTCCAACCGGATCTCGCGGTCGTCGGACGATGCATATTCTTCGTCTGCTTCCACTGGTTCCTCAACGATTTCCTCCTCATCCAAGAGATCCTCCATGTCATCGTAACGCAAACTATGGAGGTATCCATACATGGTGCTCTCATTGAGCTTGCTTGGGAACGAAACCCGGCTGCGTTGAGAAGGATGTTGATAGATTTCGCGTATCAAGAGACGTACTTGGCGAAGGTCGCTCTGGACGATGGCGGCGACATAGCGATTGCCTCCGTTGATAAGCTCAATCAGCCGCTGCCCGAGTCGTGGCTCAAGTTTTCCAATACATCGGTCTTCCACGTCCAATACCATCATATCGCGGCCATTGTGGTGCAATCGCACCTGCTCTCCCGCGCCAAGCGCTTCAACTGCCGCCACGCGCGGTACTTCTACCAACGTGGTGATAGCTGTTTTGCCCGCCTCGGTAATAAAGAGACGCAGATCGACCTGTTTTCGTTGCTTGCGAGGAACACCGCCATGATCTATCTCTCGGCCTATCAGTGCGTCAATGCGGGCAATATTCTTGCGGGCGACGGTGTTGGTTGGGTTGAGACGCAGGGTTTGTTGGTAGGAGTCGCGGGCTTCGTTGTAATAGCCCAACTCCATGTAGGCCTTGCCCAAGCGGTTGTAGACCGTTGCATCTTCTCCAAGCGTCAAAATCTGCTTATTGACTTCTACGGCGTCTAGCCAACGATCTTCGCTGGTGATTTCAATGGCATATTCTTGCAACCGTCGGCGCAACCGCTGCCGCTCATCTTGTTTGGTCAACGAAAAGCTCCTTGTCTGCTATTTGTCTGCTACATAGCACCCCTGTAGGCTCCAGGGGCGGGTTTGGGTAATACGAACCGATACGATCTGTCCCATCATATCATCAGGGTGCTCAAAAAAGACGAGTTTATTGGTGCCGGTGCGGCCACGCCACTTGGTTTTGTGCTTCCCATCGACCAAGACCTCCACAAACTGGCCAGCCAAAGCCGCATTGCGTTCAGTTGCCACCCGCTCTTGTACCTGCTCAAGCAGTTTGCGCCGCCGATCTTTTTCTTCGGGGCTGACTGCGAGGGCGGGGTCTTGTTCAAGCTCCGCGGCGACCGTCTCTGGCCGGGAGGAGAACATCGCAATATGTACCTTGTCAAAGCGAAGCTCTTCAAGCAACGACACGCTCTGCTCAAAGTGGGCAGTCGTTTCACCCGGGTGCCCCACGATAATATCGGTCGTGATGGCAATATCTGGCATTGCGTCGCGGATCTTGTGTACCAGTTCGCGGTAGCGATCAACAGTATATCCGCGTCGCATCAGCCGCAGGATATCATCGTGGCCCGCTTGCACTGGCAGGTTGATTTCAGGTTGGCAGCGTGGTAATTGCGCCATCGTGGTGATAAGGCGGTCGGTCATCCACGCCGGATGCGATGTAAGAAACCGTAGTCGGCGAAGGCCAGGAATCGTGTGGACGGCTTCAAGGAGGTCGCTCAAGGCGGGACGGCCAGGGAGATCATGTCCCCACGAATCGACGATTTGGCCGAGGAGGGTGATTTCTTGTGCCCCTCGCTCCACCACTCGCCGTGCCTCCTCAACGATTTCCTCCAATGGACGGCTTATTTCGCGACCGCGCCGCTGTGGGATAACGCAGTAAGAACAGCTCATATTGCAGCCGTACTGTATCGGGATGAAAACCGACACCGGTGGGTGTGCGTTCGTTAGTCCAATCGTGCGTATCGGTAGCGCAGGCTCTTCAAGCTGGTAGATGGGGTTGGGGGCAAGTGCCAAGACCTCATCCACCGCCGATGGCGCAACAAAGTAATCAACCATCGGCAACTGCGCCTTGAAAAGCGACTCGTTTTGCGGGCCGACCATACACCCCCATAGCACAATGCGCGTATCGGGGTGCGTTCGCTTCAATTGATGTAATTGGCCCAGCTTCCCTATGACCCGCTTCTCCGCACTCGCACGCACACTACACGAATTGAGGACGATGAAACTCGCATCCTCAATCGCAGCGGCAGGGCTGTACCCCACCCCCTGTAAGGCCGCCTCCAATCGCTCGGAGTCGGAGATGTTCATCTGGCAGCCTATCGTCCAAATGTAGTAGCGTTGCTCGCGGGGAAGTAAGGAAATGGGCGCGCTTGTATGCTTCGTGTCCATGCTGATCCTCTATTGTACCATGATCTTGCCCAGGAGGGTAGAAAAGGATAGCGAGAGCTAGGGCTACGTCAAAGTCCGGTTCATAGAGTATCATTCCAAAAACATCGCCAAATACTTTTGGAGGAACCCTATGAACCAGACGCAGTATACCACGGCGAGCGGTCAGCAGAACATCCGCGCGATTGCCCAGTGGTCGCACCTACATACCGCCACCTTGCGGGCGGCGCTCCCGGCCCTCACGTCCCTGCCCAGCGTCGACCCTATTGCGCACCGCGCGCCAGATTGATGTTGACATCCTCGAAACCGCGCTCACCAGCCCCACACCGATGCGGAGGAGGCAGCAGGGCGCGACCTGACCGGCCACGGACGCATCGAGCTACGCACGCTGGAGAGCACC
This sequence comes from uncultured Chloroflexaceae bacterium, assembly GCA_964526735.1. Classification (GTDB taxonomy): domain Bacteria; phylum Chloroflexota; class Chloroflexia; order Chloroflexales; family Chloroflexaceae; genus JAAUSY01. The sequence goes on from CAZGLO010000019.1 coordinate 5,607, forward strand.
ACCGGCGATTGTGCAGCCCTGGGTTGGCCTGGTGCGGCCCAACTGCTTCGCGGCACCTGGCATCGTGACGTATAATATCCGTGTGCCGCCGAGTGAAGCCAATGCTGCGCCGCTGGAACGCCTGTGGCGGGGACATTGGACGATTGAAAGCCAGTCGCATTATGTGCGCGATGTGACGCTGGGCGAAGACCGCAACCACATGCGCACGGGCCGGGCACCGCAGGCGTTGGCAGCGTTGCGCAATGGGCTGCTCGCGTTGTGGCGGCGGGCCGGATGGACGAACATCGCAGATGCGGTGCGGGCACATGCGGCATCGGTGCCACGCGCACTGGCATTCATCGGCGTTCCGGTGACTTTGACATGGCCCTATTAGGAGGTTACGCGGTCTACCCCGCCCCGCACAAGTGAGGCGTTCTGCGCAATTGCCTCGGTCTTCTCCCGCGCCTGGGTCGTGGAGTGCAAACCATGTGGCAGTACCAAATGAAAAATTCGTCAAATTCGTCAAATTCGTCGAAAATTCATCAAAATCCCCTCAAGAACCCTGGTTATTGTGCGCATTTGTACCAAGAGGTCTAAGTATACTAGAGAGCATCAGCATCACGTTGAATCGTCCTCGACCACCCACTCCATCGGGACGTAAAACTTGCCTGTGATCTCGCCTGTGATAGAGAAGCCATCTTTTCTGAGAGGGTCGTCGATAGCAGGAATGGAGTGTAAAGAAGAGAGAGAACATAGAAGAGAGGAAAGCGGAGGAGAGGAGAGGGATTGAGAGAGAAGGGAAGAATCGCACTAGGGATCTTTTGCTAAGTGGTTTCGTTCTCCTGGGCGGAACCGCTTTTTGCCACCACAAGGTATCACCATCGCCTTGAGGCAGATTTTGGGGAATGTGAACAGAGAGGTAGCCTTCTAGCGGCTGCCTCTTTCGCCGTTTGGGGCGATATTCCCCCCCGTCCCGCTCCTCATACCATCGTTTGCTCTTTGACCTTGAGCGTGGGGAGAGTGGAGAGGGTTTGATTGCTGATGAACTGCAGCAGCAGATCGTTGAAGAGATCCGGCTCATCGAGGAAGGGGAAATGACGGCTATTGGGCATCATCGCCACCTCTGCCGCCGACACGCCGTGAAACAAGTCGGCCTGGTTGGGGTGGACGATATCATCCTGCCCCCCGTGGATAATCAGCGAGGGGACTTGCAATTTGTTCAGCTCTGGCCGCAAGTCGGTGCGCATCATCGAGCTGACCGCCAGCCGCAAAGTGTCGGCATTTGACTTCAAACTCTCCTCGATAATCTCATGCACCGCCGGATCGCGTGCTTCGCCGAGGAAAAAGCCAAATAGACGGCTCCGCAGCCACGGCCATCGTGCGAAGAGGTTGGCACAGAAGGGGATGTCGGTCAACTTGAGCGGCCACGATAACGATGTCCCCTGAATGGGCGCACCGACCGTCGCCACGCGAATAACGCGGTTTGGGTAGGCGAGGGCGGTTTTGAGCGCGACCATACCCCCCATTGAATGCCCAACCAACACCACCTTCCCAATGCCCAAGTAGTCCATAAACGAGATAATCTGGCGAGAGTAGTTGTCGATGCTTTCTGGCGTGTTTTTGCGGCGGGAGTCGCCAAACCCCCAAAAATCAAGCGTGTAGACGCGGCAGCGCTGCGAGACGACTTCTGCGGTGGAGTACCAATACCGCCAACTCCCCAGCCACCCGTGCAGCAGAAAAACGGGCAGACCACGGCCAAAGACTTCGTAGTGGATCATCTGGTCATCTATGATAATGGTGCTCATGGGGTTCTCTCATCCGCAATGCAATGCGATGAATATGCTGTTGCTGGCTATGCTGTTGGTTATGTTGATCGGTGGGAGTGGGTGCTGTTTCTGACGGGGATGGTGAGAATGACGCAGCATGGTGCTCAGAGAGTTCCTGGATGCGTTCAAGCATCGTTGAGAGCAAACTCAAGAGGTTGCCCCACGACTCGTTATCGACCATATGCTTGTGGCGGGAGATTTCGGCGTAGTCTACCACCTGCGTTCGGAGGGTATCTATCGTGTGTTCAAGCGTGTGCAGCCGCTCTTCGGAGAAATGGCCATAGCTCTCACTCTCCTCATCCTCATCGCCTTTCTCAAAACCGGGCAATTCGGCACGTCGTCCCATCCTCCCTTGCGGCTCAAGCTGTTCAAGCTGTTCCTGCAGCGAAGAGAGAGAAGATCGAATATTCCCCTGACGCACCGTCAATGTCTCTTGCTCATTCAGCAGATCGACCAACATCTCACGGAGTTGCGCCACTTCATTGGCCGTACGGCGTTCCTGTTGGTGCAGCAGATGCGGAACAAACCAGAGGAGAATGACGATCAGTGTTAAGATAGCGATGCCAAGAGCTACGAATAACCCTTCCATAACAGCCCCCGCCTAATATTCTAGGGCACCCATGCCGTTGTCTCATTTGCGTTTTGATGACTGGTATCCGGTATCTTCCCAGGCATGCAGGTATCGCACTGGAGGCGTTGGCGACCGAATGATGGTAGGTGGCGTAGAACAGTGTTTGTGTGGCAGATCGTTCAATCTGTGGAGAAATCTGCCTATCCACACGATGTTCTACCTACATGATTATTGTACTATACCCTGCATTGGAGCGCAAGAAAGATGGTCTTCATCTAGGAAGAACGAGATCCCTTCTCGCTTTTGGCCATATCTCTGCGGCGAGGGGCAGAGGGGCGGCAGGAAGAGAGCAAGAGAAAGAGGCAAACAGAGGCAAACTATCCCCCAATCGCCTTTTTGACCGCCTCGGCGACGGTGCGGTTCATCCCCGCCACCGCGGTCAGCTCTTCTACGGTGGCTTTGCGGATGGCATCGAGCGAGCCAAAGTGGCTCATCAATGCTTTTTTGCGGCGCGGGCCAATCCCTACCACATCATCAAGGGGAGAGCGCAGTGAAGCCCGGTCGCGGTGCTTGCGGTGGTAGGTGATAGCCACGCGGTGCGCCTCCTCATCAATGCGCTGCACAAGATGGCGGACAAGGCTATCGCGTGCAAGCACAATTGGCGTATCGCTGTCGGGGCGGATGAGATCAAACCGATTGCGCTCCTCGCCCTTTGCCACGCCCGCCACCGGCACATCGCCAAGCGAGAGGTGGTGGAGGGTTTCAAGCACGGCGTTGACCTGACCCCGCCCGCCATCCACCAACACCAAATCAGGTATCTTGCCCCACGACGATGGCGATGAGGAGGAGGAAGAGGACGATTGGGGAGTGTCGTTCGTGGTGTCATTCGTGGTGTCGCTCTTGACATCACCTTTGACATCACCTTTGACATCACCCTTGACATCACCCTTGACATCACCCTTGACGCGCCGAAACCGCCGCTCTACCACCTCCCGCATTGAGGCCACATCATTTGGCCCAACGACCGTCTTGATTTGAAAGCGCCGGTATTCGCTCGGACGCGGCTTGCCCTGCTCAAAGACAACCATACTCGCCACCGAATGACTGCCCTGCGTATTGGAGATGTCGTAGCACTCAATTCGTTGTGGCATCGCGGCAAGGCCAAGAATATCACGCAGTTCGCTCAATGCCGAGGTAATGCGCTGTTTGCTGTTGAGGGCGTGTTGGTCTAGCTCTGTGAGCTGTTGAGTGGCATTGTTGGCGGCAAGCTCAATCAACCGCCGTTTTTCCCCCCGCCGCGGCACGGCTATCTTGACCCGATGCTCGCTTTTGGTCGAGAGCCAATGCTCTAGCACCTCCACATCCTCAATCGGCTCAGCCAGCAGCAAAGAAGGGGGGATTTCTAGCGCACGATCGTAAAACTGCGTGATAAAGGAGGTCAGGATGGCGGTGGTTTCTTCATCTTCGGTGCCTCGCAGTGTATATGGCTCGGTGCTGACCAACGCTCCCCCCCGCACAAAGAGCATCTGCACAACGGCATAGTGGTGCTGCCGGGCGACGGCTATCACGTCGTGGTCGGCGCTTGAGGTGCGGACAACATGTTGTTTTTGCAGCACCCGCTCCAATGACCGTATTTGGTCGCGGAGGGCGGCTGCCTTCTCAAAGGCCTGCTCTTCAGCCGCCTGCTCCATCCGCGCCCGCATATCGCGCATCACCTGGTCGCTTTTGCCCTCCAAGAAGCGGCATACAAGCATGATCGTGGCGTGATAGTCCTCTTGCGAGATGAGGCCCGGCACACATGGCCCAAGGCAGCGGTTCATCTCGTGGTAGAGGCACGGCTTGCCAATGCGTTGGTGATGGGCAAATTTACGTTCGCTGCATTCGTGGTGTGGCCGGAAAGCAAAGAGGCGATTAAGCAGATCGAGCGTGGTGCGCACTGAACGGGCGCTTGGGTAGGGGCCAAAGTACCGCGCACCATCTTGCACCAGCGTGCGGGTAGAGAAGATGCGCGGCCATGCTTCTTGGGTGGTCACCTTGATGTAGGGGTAGCTCTTATCGTCCTTGAGGAGGATGTTGTAGCGCGGGCGATATTGCTTGATGAGCGACATCTCAAGCAACAGCGCTTCAAGCTCATTGTGGGTGAGGAAGATATCAAAGTCGGCTATTTGGCGTACAAGATGGTGGGTTTTGGTGGTGAGGCTGCGCGGTGCCCCAAAGTACGAACGCATCCGGTCGTGGAGGTTCTTACTTTTGCCAACATACAGCACATCGCCCTGGCTCCCCTTCCATTGATACACACCCACCGCTTTCGGGACACGGTTCAACCGTTCCCGCAGTGCTTCTGGGTCATTACTAGCGGTCGGGGTAAGATCAAGCATTCCTGTTGGGCTATCTCAAGATAAGGGTGTCCCTATGGCATAAAAAAAGCGGGTGAAGAAATCTGGGAATGTCTTGGCGGTGCATGCAGGGTCGTCGATAAGAATACCCGGCGTACGCAGGCCAGTCACCGCAAAGGCCATCGCCATACGGTGGTCGTTGTAGGTCTGTACGGTGGCGGGGGATGGCGTGGCGGGGGCAATTTTCATCCCATCGGAGAACTCCTCAACCTCGACATTCATATTGCGCAGTTCATTCACCACCGCCTCAATGCGGTCGGTCTCCTTCCAGCGAATGTGCTCGACATTGCGGATGAAGACGGGCGAAGAAGCAAACGGCGCGATGGCAGCGAGCGTTTGGACGGTGTCGGAGATATCGTTCATATCCGCCTCCACCCCGTGCAGCTCTGGAGCGCCGATCACCTCAACATAGTCGTCTGTCTCATTGACGGTGCAGCCCATCTGCTCCAAGATGTTGAGGAAGCGGATATCGCCCTGACACGACTGCCGCGTGAGATGGTTGACCCGCACCCGTCCTCCCGTGACTGCCGCGGCGGCAAAGAAATAGGACGCATTTGAGGCATCAGGCTCAATGGTGTAGTCGCGTGGTTGATAGCGTTGGCCCGCCTGTATCACAAACCGCCCATTGCCCTCATCTTGGGCAATGACGCCAAATTCTTCCATCACGCGGCGGGTCATCGCGATGTACGATGGCGATACAAGCTCTCCATCCACAACGATGGTCGTATGTTGTTGGGCATAGGGTGCAATCATCAAGAGGGCAGAAAGCTGTTGGCTGGTTTTGCTCGCCTGCAGCCGGATATCCCCGCCCCGAAAGCCATTGCTCTTCAGGGTAAAGGGCATATACCCCATCTGGCCGTGGTAGGTGATCTCATTCCCCATCTCTTGCAGGAGGTTGAGGAGGTCGCTCATGGGGCGTTCACGCATACGGGCCACCCCATCAACGTGATACTCGCCGCTCCCCAATGGCAGCATCGCCGTAATGAAGCGCGCGGCTGTTCCCGCATTGCCCACAAAGAGGTCGGCATGGGTGGCGGGGAAGGTGCCGCTCTTGCCCTGCACCCGGAACGTCTCTACGCTGCTCTCAACGGGGATGCCAAGGTTTTGGAGGCAGGTAGAACACCAATGCGTATCTTCGCTGAAGAGCGCATTGCGGATGGTAGAGGCACCATTCGCCAAAGCTGCGGTGAGAAGTGCCCGGTTGGTGATGCTCTTGGAGCCGGGAATGGTGACGGTGGCGTCAAGCGGGCCGGGAATAACCGGTATCTCAATGGCTTTCATGCTCTACCTTTCTCAAGATCTCACCCACAATCTCCTCAAGAGAGCGGCGAGTGGTGTCAACATGTAGGGGGATACGAGCATACGCCGCCTCTCGCTCGTGGAGAAGGGAGAGGAGCGCTGCTTTTTTGGCTTCCTGGTCATCGCTGTTGAGGAGCGGTCGGTCGGTTGCGTGTTCAAGCCGTTGCCACAGCTCATCCGGCTCGCAGTCAAGGCAGACCACCGTGTTGTCTTCGGAGAGGGTGGCGAGGTTGACCGGGTTGACAAGCGTGCCGCCGCCCGTCGCAATCACGTGGTTGCGCCACGTGGCGAGTTCTTGGCAGAGTTCGCTTTCAAGCTGACGAAAAAAGCCCTCCCCCGACTCGGCAAAGATGCGGGAGATGGGGCGCTCTTGCCGCTCCTCGATCAATGCATCCATATCGACATAGGGGTAGCTGATGGTGCGTGCAAGACGCTTGGCAACGGTCGATTTGCCTGTTCCGGCAAACCCCGTAATCACAATATTATTCATACCCAAATCGCCAAGGAATATTATCCATCGGGAGTTCTTCTAGGCGACCGCGGCGCAACCCTTCCACCCGCGGCACAATCTCATCCAGCGAATCTCCCCCGACCTTTTCAAGCAGGGCGTCGGCAAGCACGAAACTCATCATCGCCTCGCAGACCACTCCGGCCCGCGGGGCCGCAGAGATATCAGACCGCTCATACTGCGTTGGGGAGGTCTCTCCGGTCGCGAGATCGACCGACTGCATGCCTGCCAAGATGGTGTTAATAGGCTTCATTGCGGCGCGGATGACGATGGGAAGGCCGGTCGTGATGCCGCCTTCAAACCCGCCCGCATGATTGGAGGCGCGGGTGAGGGTCGAATCGTTCCCCAGCACGATTTCGTCGTGGACTTCGGTGCCGTGTTTGGTAGCCATCAGGAAGGCATCACCCACTTCTGCGCCTTTGATGGCGGGGATAGAGCATATCGCCCCAACGATCCGTGCCTCCAACCGACGATCCCACTGGACATAGGAGCCAAGCCCCGCTGGTACTCCTAGCGCGACGGTCTCTATCACGCCACCAAGCGTATTACGCGCCTGCATACATTGGTAGATGTGCTCACGCATAGCCTGCGCCACCTCTGGTAATGGGCAGCGGGTGCCGGTTTCATCGGCTTCGGCGGCAGCGAAGCGCGCCGGATATTCCATCTCGTCCGGGATATGTGCGGCAATACTACCAATCGCGGTGATATAGCTGCCAACCTGTATGTCGCAGCGGTGGAGCAGTTGCTTACACAACGCCCCAACAGCAACACGGGCCGCCGTTTCGCGCGCGCTTGAGCGCTCCAACGCCACCCGCAAATCACGATAACCATATTTGAGAGCGCCGGTCAGATCGGCGTGGCCCGGTCGCGGGATGGTCATGGGGGGGATATCTTTTTCGGCCCAATTTTGCCAATCTTTATTCTCAATGACCATCGTGATAGGGCCGCCGGTTGTTTGCCCCCCCATCACGCCCCCCGTGAACCGGACAAGGTCTTTCTCGATGGCCATCCGCCCGCCTGCTCCGTAAGCCTTTTGACGGCGGGCGAGGTCAACGTGCAGGTCGTCGGGCGAAAGAGGTAACCCTGCGGGGAATCCATCAATGATGGCCGTCAACTGCGGCCCATGGGATTCCCCGGCGGTAAGAAATCGTAGCATGGGGTGTCCCTACCAGTGATCGTAGCGGACTAATTCAGAAAGCGGTTTGCGATCTTTTGGCCCAGGGACATCGGCGGCGTAGCCCAGAGGCGTGAAGATGACCGGCTCAACGTCGTCGGGAATGTTGAGCACTTCGCGGGCAGCATCCACATCGAAGGCCGCAACCCAACACGTCCCCAACCCCAGATCGGCGGCGGCAAGCGTCAGGTGATCCATCGCAATCACGACATCAATCTCGTAGTGGTTTTTGCCGTTGCGATGCACCCACGCTTGGTCAGGCAACCCGCATGCGCAGATGAGCATGGGTGCTTGGGTGAACCATTCGCGGTTGTAGATGCGCTTGAGTTCTTCCTCGCGGCCGGTCGTCTTGATGACCATCAGTTGGAAGGGCTGCTTGTCGGCGGCGGTGGGGGCGAGGCGGGCTGCCTCCAACACCTGCTCAAGCTTGTTTGCCTCGACCGGATCGGGTCTATATGCTCGGACACTGTAGCGTTTTTCGGCAAGTTCAAGAAAACTCATATAGATATTGATTACCTTCTATGCTCACGACATTCCAATTGCATTCAAAAGCCGATTCCGGCAGTCCGTCGCGCGGCACTCGCAGAATCGACATGTTGGACTCCGTCTTGATAGACCTCTCAATGAGGTTAAAACATGCTAGCATGACCACCCAGAAAATACAAGAGTGGGGAAAGGGGGGGATCCAGGGCAACCGCATCCCCTCACACTCAACGACCGCAATCACACCCAACGGACTTTTTCTTCGCGTGGTATAGCGTGGTATACTGTAGTGAGCTGAGGTTTTGTTGTTGGGAAATAACGGTCTCTTGCCATCTTTCCCTCGCCCACTGCGCACAATGTAGATTGTAGGGATACACCGGTATGTTTCTTCACCCGTCGTTCTCAGGCGAACGGGGGTTTGGTATCCTTACCGGTAGGAGAGCAGGAGACGGGAGCACTTGAGGGTTGCTTTTGATGCAGAAGATAAAAACGTTCTTCCTCCAACGGATATATCGGTGGTTTCCGCACGAGTCGATGAAACAAGCGTTGGCAGATGGGTACGTTGAGCAGGGATACGCCTTCCTCCGCCACCAAGACCAACCACGCGCACTCTGGTCGTTCGATCAAGCTCTTGCGCTCTACCCCGATCACCCCAACGCCTTACAAGGCCGTATCACGGTGTGGAGTGGCCAATACTCCGCGGCAACGGGGGCCGACGTGAGCACATCTTCTCCTCCCGCCTTTCAGGCCGAGGGGTATGAGCCATTTCAGGATGGAAGCCCGTACCATCTCCCCCAGCAGGAGCAAGGGTGTCCTGAGAGCGCTCATACCCATCTCCCACTCCCCCAGCAACTCGCCATGGTTGAGCAGGCGCTTGCCCACGCTCCTGACAACGCGGTGCTACTCTGTGAACGGGGTATTCTCCTCATCTGGATGGGCAATGTTGAGGGGGCGCTCACTGTTCTCAACCACTCTCTCACTATCAACCCTCATTCCCCCCGTGCTCTCAATGCCCGCGGCATCGCAAAGAGCAATCTGGGCGATCTGGCAAGTGCGTTTGCCGATTTTAGCCAAGCATTGATGATTGATCCGCATAGTATTGCCTCGCTCCACAACCGGGCGATGGTGCGGGCGTGGATGGGTGATCGCAAAGGGGCGCTCCAAGACTATGACCGGGCGCTCAATATCACTCCCGACAGCGTGGCAACCCTCTACAATCGGGCCATCACCCGCGCCTGGATGGGCGACCGGCATGGGGCACTTGACGACTACAATCATGCCCTCTCTCTGCGCCCAAACGCCCCTGCTATCCTCTGCAACCGCGGGGTGGTGCGCTTCCGCCTGAATGACTTTCAAGGGGCGCTTGACGACTACAACCGGGCGCTCCAATGTACTCCTGACGACCCGGGTATCCTCTGCAACCGCGGGATCACCAAGATGTGGAGTGGTGATTTGCAGGGGGCGCTTGATGACTACAACCACATTATTGCATTACACCCCTACGACGCCGATATGCTGCATAACCGGGCGTTGCTGCGGATGCGGCTGAATGACCTCATCGGCGCGCTCGAAGACTTACAAATGGTTATGCAGATCCGCCCGAATTATGCCCCTGCCATCTACAATAGCGCGTGTGTCTATGCCCGCTTGGGCCGCCACGAAGAGGCGTTGCAATGGCTGGCGCGGGTGGTGGAGATGAAGGCAGAATGGGCGTCCTATGCCCAGAACGACTCTGACCTTGCCGCGCTGTATAATCACCCCGCCAGAGAGAAATAACCGGCGATATTATCTGGTACAGCCAGTAACTCGCATACCACACAGCCTCATACTCCTGATGCTCCTCTCCCGACGGGGCAGAATGGGTGACAACGTGGCCCACATGTTGGGTTGTTTTTTGGCCCACATCGCTTTGCAAGCAATTGCATCGCTCTCTACATTCATGGTACAATCGCGCTGTTGCCTTTGTGGCTAGCAATCGTTAGTATAGTAATCGTTAGTAATCGTTCTCTCAGCGACGAAGGAAGACGGTTTGCTAGTGAACGAAGTGTACTTTTGAGTGTATTTGAACACCTAGAAAGTAGCAGCGTACGTTTCCGCATGCTTCGGGGCGGCGGTTTTTGTGCGCGGTGTTCGATGAATATCCTCTTTGCGAGTGCTGAAGTTGCCCCATTTGCCAAAGCTGGGGGCTTGGGTGATGTCGCTGGTGCGTTGCCGGGGGCCTTGTGCTGCCTTGGCCACGATGCGCGTATCGTGATGCCGCGCTACCGCACGATGCGCATAGACCCAAACACGATTGAGCAGGTTGTTGCGTCGTTCAATGTCTACTACGACAACCCGCTTGGACGCGGTCGCCTACTCCTCACCCGCCTGCCCGACAAGACGCCGGTCTATCTCTTAGATTTTCCATGCTTCAACCGAGAGCCGCTTTCCCACACGCACAGTGGGATGTATGGGTATGACGATGATACCCTCCGTTTTATCATTTTTGCCCGTGGGGTGATGGCGCTTGCGCAGCACCTCCGCGCGGTTGAGGGCTGGAACCCGGATATCATCCACGCCAACGACTGGCATACGGGGTTAGTGCCCAACTATCTGCAGCTCAATGACGCCGTCGGTCTCCCCGACACCGCGTCTGTCTTCACCATCCACAATCTCGCCTACCAGGGTAAGGCAGATATGGGGTATGCGCTGCATTGCGCTGAGCTGAACGACCGGCCTGAAGAAGCGCACCACCTCCCCGCCGACACCTTCAACGTCATGGCCCGCGGTATTATCTATGCCGATGCGGTGAGTACGGTGAGCGCTGAGTATGCTCATGAGATCACCACGCCGGAGTATGGCGAGGGGTTGCACCGTCTTTTGGCACATCGGTCGCACCACGGCGATTTATATGGCATTCTCAGTGGGATAAATACTAAGCTCTTCAACCCCGCCACCGACCCGCAACTGCAGAGCGATGGCTATCAACCCTATGATATGAGCGATTTGTCGGGGAAGGTGGCCTGTAAGATGGCGCTGCAACGCGAGTGCAATTTGGAGGTCAACCGCAAACGCCCGCTCCTCGCAATGGTCACTCGGTTGGTTGAGCAGAAGGGCATCGACTCGCTTCTCGCCACGCTCCCCGCGATGCTGCGGCTGGTTGAGGATGCGCAGATTGTTATCCTTGGTTCAGACGAAGATAAGCGTTACCAGGCGGCATTGCGCTACATTGAGTCGCGCTACAACGACCATTTCCACCTCTCGATTGGCTTTTTCCCCAAGTTGGCGCAGCATATCTATGCAGGGTGCGATATGATTATCGTCCCCTCCCTCTTTGAGCCGTGCGGTCTCATCCAGATGATCGCCATGCGCTATGGCAGTGTCCCCATCGTTCGGAAGACAGGAGGGCTTGCCGATACCGTGCGAGAAGGAGCAAATGGGTTTGTCTTTGGCGAACCCATCAAACACGACTGGATTACAACAGTGGGTGGGCTTTCAGACGCCAGCCCCGACGTTCAAGAATTTGTCTATCGCACCTACAACATTGACCACCTACTTGCAACCATGCTCCGTGCCCTGCATGTCTACCGTACGCAACCGCAGACCTGGAACAACATCCAACGCAATGGGATGAAAGAAGACCATTCGTGGGAGCGTGCCGCCCTTCCCTATCTTTCCATCTACAAGCAGGTACGGGCAAAGCGAGGTTTGGCCGAAAGGAACTAGAACAACCTATGTTTGACACAGTGTTGGTCGCAAATCGTGGAGAGATTGCGCTACGGGTGATGCGGGCATGCCGAGAACTTGGCGTCCGCTCCATCGCGGTCTACTCCGAAGCAGACAAAGATGCTCCCCATGTCCACTACGCCGACGATGCGTATCTTATTGGCCCGCCGCCCTCTTCCGAGAGCTACCTCAATATCGACCGGCTGATCGCGACGGCGCGGCAGGCGGGGGCCGGAGCTATCCATCCGGGTTATGGCTTTCTCTCCGAAAACACCCAATTTGCCCGTGCAGTGGGCGAGGCAGGGTTGGTCTTCATTGGCCCGCCCCCGCAGGCTATCGAAGATTTGGGCGGCAAGGTTGCTGCCCGTAATATCGCCCGTTCAGTTGATGTGCCTATGGTGCCCGGCACCCTTGAGCCGCTCACCGATGTCGCACAAGCCCGCACCATCGCCGCAGATTTTGGCTATCCCGTGGCGATTAAGGCGGTCGGCGGTGGGGCGGACGCGGGTTGCGGGTTGTCCACAGCGAAGATACGATTGAGGCGGCGTTTGAGAGCGCCCGCCGTGAAGCTGAGCTGTCTTTCAAGAACGACTCGCTCTATATGGAGAAATACCTGACCAACCCCCGCCACATTGAAGTGCAGATCCTTGCTGATACGCACGGCAATGTGGTGCATATTGGGGAGCGCGATTGTTCGGTACAGCGCCGCCATCAAAAGCTGATAGAGGAAAGCCCTTCTCCCGTCCTGACGGCTGCGCAGCGGGCAGATATTGGGGAGGCGGCGGTACGCTTGCCCAAGGCGGTCGGCTATGTTGGCGCGGGGACGCTTGAATTCCTCTATGAGGAAGGCAATTTCTACTTCCTTGAAATGAACTCCCGCATTCAAGTGGAGCACACCGTCACTGAGATGGTCTTTGGCATCGACCTGGTGAAAGCACAAATCCGCATTGCGCAGGGCGAGCCGCTTTGGTTCAAGCAAGAGGATATCGTGCCGCGGGGGCATGCACTTGAATGCCGCATCAATGCGGAGGATGCACTGGCCAACTTCCGACCAGCTTTGGGGACAATAGGCAACTACAGCGAGCCGAGTGGCTTGGGGGTGCGGGTTGATAGCGGTGTGCGCTCGCATTGGAGCATCCCGCAATACTACGACTCGATGCTGTCAAAGCTGGTGACGTGGGGGCAAGACCGCAGCGAAGCGATACAGCGTATGCTACGGGCATTGCACGACTACACGATTGAGGGCGTGACGACAACCATTCCCTTCCACCGCGTGGTGCTTGAGCATCCTGATTTCCAGGCGGGCGACGTGACCGTCAACTTTATTCCCAAACACCCAGAGCTGATAGAGACGCTGAAAGAGCGTGCTGCACAGCAGGCTCCCATACCCGCAATGGAGGTTGAAGAGGAGGCATTGCTGCGCACCTTCGCCGTTGAGGTCAACAACCGCCGGTTCCAGGTGCGGCTTGCGGAGGTTGGCGCGCCGTCGGGCAATGGCCAATCAGCCGGTCAGTCTGCTTCGCAATCAGGCCGCCGTAAGAGGTCGGGCCGCGCAAGCAGTAAGGGCATGACCCCACCCACCAACGGCGTCATTTCGCCGATCCAGGGGGTACTTTCGGCCATCCGTGTTGAGCCGGGGCAGGCGGTCGAATCGGGCCAAGTGCTCTTTATCGTCGAGGCGATGAAGATGGAAAACGAAATTGTCGCTTCGCAGGCCGGAACGGTCTCTGAGATACGGGTCAAGCAAGGAACATCGGTGGAGGCCGGATCGGTACTTGCCACCTTCGCGGAATGATGCGGAATAACGCGGAATGATGCGGAATATAGCGCCGAATAGCGCGGTATAGCGGTATAATGGAGCGGGTTCAAGCCAACAGCCCAATTTAGACTTGCAAACTCATTTGCATATTCAAGGGAGAATGATTTATGCCCAAAGAAGGCATCACCCCCCGTGCACAAGATTACAACCAATGGTACCTCGATATTGTTCAGAACGCCGATATGGCCGATTATGCCGAAGTGGTGCGCGGTTGTATTGTCTTCAAGCCTACGGGCTACGCCATCTGGGAGGCGATACAGAGTGGCCTTGACAAGCGCATCAAAGAGACCGGCCATGTCAATGCCTATTTCCCGCTGCTTATCCCCAAAAGCTTCTTGACCAAGGAGGCGGAGCACGTTGAAGGGTTTGCGCCAGAGGTCGCCGAAGTGACGCGGGCGAGTGGGGAGGAGTTGGCGGAGCCATACGTTATACGCCCCACCAGCGAGACCATTATCGGCTATTTCTACTCCAAATGGGTGCGCTCATGGCGCGACCTCCCCCTGCTCATCAACCAGTGGGCCAACGTGATGCGGTGGGAGATGCGTACGCGACCCTTCTTGCGCACGGCAGAGTTTCTCTGGCAAGAGGGCCATACCGTCCACGCCACCGAGGAAGATGCCGAACGCGAGACGTTGATGATCCTCAATGAGGTCTACACCGATTTTGTGGAAAACGAGATGGCGATTCCGGTCATCCGCGGGCTGAAGAGCGAACGCGAAAAATTTGCGGGCGGGCTTCGTTCGTATGCTATAGAGGCGATGATGCAGGATGGCCGGGCGTTGCAGGCGGGTACGTCTCACAATCTTGGGCAAAACTTCGCCAAAGCCTTCGATATTACCTTCACTGATCAGAACAACACGGTACAATATGCATGGACAGCGAGTTGGGGGGTGAGTACCCGCTTGATTGGCGCGCTGATTATGGTGCACTCCGACGACGAGGGGCTGGTTATCCCGCCGCGTATGGCTCCAACGCAGGTGGTGGTGGTGCCCATCTACAAGAATGATGAGGAAAAACGCACGGTCATGGAGGCAACTGAGCGTCTGACGGGCGATTGGAAGGGCAACATCCGCTTCAAGGTCGACGACCGCGACAATTTGACGCCCGGATTTAAGTATAATGAATGGGAACTGAAAGGTATCCCTGTACGAGTGGAGATTGGCCCGCGCGATGTAAAAAAAGAGAGCGTTGCAGTCGCCCGCCGCGATATCCCCGGCAAAGAGGGCAAACAGTTTGTGCTGCAGGCGGGGCTGACTGATTATTTGGTCTCTCTGCTTGAGGAGATCCAGTCGAACCTCTTCACCCGCGCGCTGAAATTCCGCGAAGAACGGACACGAATTGTCACGACGTATGATGAGCTGCGGGAGGCGGTGGAAGTTGGGTTTGCACGTTGCTATTGGGCTGGTACCACTGACGACGAAAAGCGTATCCAGGATGAGCTGAAGGCCACCATCCGCGTCATCCCCTTCGATCAGCCCGATACGGCAGGCACATGTGTCCTGACCGGCAAGGAAACAACCCAACAAGTGGTCTTTGCCCGCGCCTACTAAGAAGCAGAGATGATGAGACGTACGATTAAGGTACGATCAAGGTACGTTAAGGATAGATGCACCTCGCTGCGCCGCCAATTAAAGGGATAAGGGATGAGGGGAGAGAGAGGGAGATATGAAGTTGATGGGACATTGGCTTAGCAGCATGTCCACCAATATAGACATCAGCCTACCACCAACGCAGACCAAGAAAGGAGGAATGGCTCATCTCCCATTCCCGCCCAACGGAGACCGGGAGATGTTGCGCCGCCGTCGCTATGACAAGCCAAATACAGCTCTTTGGATCGTTCCTACGCACCCACACCGAGTCGCGCCTTGACGCCATCGCCAGAGATATCGCGCAAGAAGGGACAACATATGGCAAAGATCCCCAAGTTCGCGAAAAGATCTCCAATTCCTATATGACGATTGTCGAATGTATTGAGCAGGATAATCTCAGTGCGTTGGTCGATGCAAGTAAGACGATTGGTCATCATCGGGTCGAGTCGGGGTTTAGCATCCAAGAGGTTTTGCAGTCGTTCGAGATCTTTCGCAAGCATATCTGGTTATCGCTTGACGAATTTATGGCCACACAGGATAGTACATGGCAACCTGCTCAAGTACGCCACCTCGAAGACTTCCTCCACACCTTCCAAATCTACATTGCGAGTGCATTCGGCACCATGCTCGAAAAAACCCGCGAAGAACTGCAGCAGCAGTCGGAGCAGCTGGAAGGCCAACGACAAACCATCCGTGAGCTTAGTACGCCTATTCTCCCCGTCCACGAAGGCGTGCTGGTGTTGCCGTTGGTGGGCGCGGTCGACAGCAACCGCGCAACGCAGGTGATGGAAACCCTCCTAGAGGCCATCGCCGCCTATCAGGCCGATATGGTTATCATCGATATCACCGGCGTCCCCGTCGTCGATACCAGCGTCGCTAACTACATCCTCCAGGCCGCCCGCGCCGCTAAACTCGTCGGAGCCTCGGTCATCCTCGTCGGCATCGGCTCGGAGATTGCGCAGACCATCGTGCATTTGGGCGTCGATCTTAGCGATATTATGACCCTCGCCAACCTGCAGGAAGGGCTGGAATATGCCTACGAACGGTTGGGGATTAGCTTGGCAAGTACACCGTCGTTGCTGCGGTGAGGCGGGGGAGAGGGGAGAATTGTAGAAGGCTAGTAGAAGGAGGGGTAAGTGGCTACTCGTCAATCAAAAATGTTAGAAGCGTCTGTGCCACGTGTTGTGTCATTCGAGGTTAAAAATTATCGGGCACTGAAGCAGGTCAAGGACGATTCTTGCCGAAGAGTGCCGGGCAGCATCTGAGCATTCGCAGCTGATGGTCACAACCCATTCTCCCTATTTTGTGGATGGGTTGTCGCCGAAAGAGGTATGGATTCTGTCGCGTGACCAAAGCGGGTACACCCAAGCAAAACGAGTCGATTCTATTCCTGGGATTAACAAGTTTATGGATGCAGAAGCATTGTTGGGGGATTTGTGGATGGAGGGATTTTTCGCTGAGAAATCTTCTAAGAGAAATCCTTCCTTATAGAGAAGAGAGAGAGCTTCAATGCATATCGAATTTCTTGTTGAAGAACAGTCTGCAGAAGCTGCACTGGAGTATATTCTCCAGTCTCTGCTTGATGATGACACAACGTACAGAATCATTTCATTCCAAGGAAAACGAGATCTTTTAAAAAAACTCCCTCTAGAGCAGCATATCCTCGTGTTCCTGATATAACGAACAAGAAGGAATATCGAGTGCCTGACGCGATACAGCAAACATGGGAGAAGTTGGAGAAGGAATTAAAAAAGGTGGGATATCACACGGGTGGCCTCAGAAAAATAGAAGCAGCGACACAAATCGCCAGGCACATGCAGCCCGCCCGCAATTGCTCGCAGAGTTTTCAGGCATTCCGCGACGGTCTGCAGTTTCTTCTCAAGCAGTAAACTCTCCCATTCCCTTCTCCCCGCTACCCTTCTCCCATCATCTCCTGATAGATGGAGGCGTAGGTGCGGGCAAGAGCGGCCTGTGTGTAATGTGCCAGCACTCGCTCACGCCCCTGCCGGGCCAACGTCTCTTGCAGTTCGGGGTTGTTGAGTAGTGTTTCCAGTGCTTGCCGTAGGGCGGGAGTATCACGCTCTGGCACCACAAGCCCCGCATCGCCGATCACGTTCGGGATTTCGCCGGAGGAAGACCCTATGACTGGCACGCCACAACTCATCGCCTCGATCAGGATGCGGCCAAATTGCTCTTTCCAATTGGGTTGTGTTTGCGAGGGGAGCACAAGAACATCTAACCCGTGGAGCACAGTCGGCACATCGGTGCTGCCGACCGCCGGTTGAATGGTGACTCGGTGCGCCACGCCACATTGGTGGATATGCTGTTCAAGCTGGGGTCGCAAATCGCCATCGCCAATAAACCTCAGGTGGACGTGCTCCGGCAACCCAACCATCGCCTCTACCAAATCAAGCACCCCCTTCCATGCAATCAGCCTCCCCACATACCCGACAATGAAATGTTCAGGGTGATTGGGTGTTTCCCGCCCATTCGACTGCTCTTTCGGCGCAAACAACACTGGATCAACCCCAAACTGCGGCACAACAGCCATTTTGCCTTGATAGCCGTGCTTACGGATGATTGTGGCGGCTTCTTGGTTGCCTGCTATGGCATATGAGGCGTGGCGGAAGCTATATTGCTCAAAGAAGGAGAAGGGAGGTGGGTAGGTACGGTCAATATTGGCCCAATTGTAGAAGCAGCACTTCGCCCCAATAGCTTTTCCTGCCCGCATCGCCAGAAACGTCGCAAAATTAAACGATTCTTCGTCGATATGGAGGATGTCTGGCCGTTCGCGGGCCAAGGCACGGTGCAAACCACGGTAAAAATAGAAGTGGTGGCGGCCATTCGCCACAATAGGCAGAGGTTCAAGCCGGTAGCCGGTTGTGAAACGGCGTTCGAGAGGAATCGTCCCGATGAGTGGCTCTTTCCATGAAGGAGGAACAAACGCAGTGAGCGAGATGTCAGCACATTGGACGAGTTCTTCGAGCTTCCTCTGATAGGCACCTGAAACCAGTGGTTTCGAGAGCATGACAATTTTCATATGTGGGGAGAAGGGAGAAGCAACGATTGAAACGAAAGAAATCTAAAGGTGTTGACGTGATAATCCCAAGATAACCCAAGATGATCCCAAGATAACCCAAGATAACCCCAAGATAACCCAAGATGATCCCAAGATGATCGTCTTCATAATTATTTGCTGTCTCAATCGTCAGCTTCTCATTTGCGCGTTGCTTATTTTTTGGCTGGGAAAATTAGGTTAAACGTAGAGTAATCGACAGATCACGCGATTAGCCGTGCTGCTTGGCGAAGGTGCCCATAAATGAAGCAAGTGCTTGGCAGCCCTCAACCGTCATCGCGTTGTAGATAGAAGCGCGGATGCCGCCGACAGAGCGGTGCCCCTTGAGACCGACAAACCCTTCTTTCTTCGCCTCGCTCACAAACAGCTTTTCGAGGTCTTCGTTGCCAAGGCGGTAAGTGACATTCATCAGCGAACGGCTGTCGTGCGCCGCGTGGGGACGGTAAAATCCGCCGCTGTTATCTATCGCGTCGTAGATAATCTTCGCCTTTTTCTGATTGTGCTCTGCCATCGCCGACAACCCGCCCTGATCCTCAATCCACTTCAGCACGAGGTTGAGCATATAGACGCTGAAGGAAGGTGGCGTATTGTACAGGGAGTCGCTCTTGGCGTGGGTGGCGTATTTGAGAATAACCGGCACATTGTTGGGGGTTTGGTCAATCAAGCTTTGACGGATGATGACCATGGTCACGCCAGAAGGGCCAAGGTTCTTCTGCGCACCAGCGTAGATAATCCCAAACGGCTTGACATCCATCGGGCGCGACATGATATCACTACTCATATCGGCCACCAGAGGTGCATCGCCAACGTTGGGGAATTGATGCCATTGGGTGCCAAAAATCGTGTTGTTTGATGTGATGTGGACGTAGGTGGGGGAATTGCTCAGCTGAATTTCTTCCTGGCGGGGGATACGGCAATAGGTTTCTTCCTTGGTCGTGGCGGCAATGTGGACATTACCCAAACCCGATGCCTCTTTATGGGCCTTCTCCGACCAAGAACCCGTCATCAGGTAGTCGGCGGTGCCGCCGCTGGGCAAAATATTCATCGGCACCATCGCGAACTGCAAACTCGCCCCGCCCTGCAAAAACAGCACGCGGTAGTCATCGCCAATGTTGAGCAAGCGTTTGGTTCGTGCTTCGGCCTCTTCGTTCAAGGCCTGATACTCTGGAGAACGATGGCTCATCTCCATCACCGACATCCCCGCTCCCTGATATTCGACAAACTCTTGCTGAGCATGCTCAAGCACGGGAAGGGGCAACGTCGATGGTCCAGCATTGAAGTTATATACTCGGCTCATGATAGAAATTCCTCACTAGTATGTGATGTCTTCTTCCGAAAAGCAAGCTCCTTCCGAAAGATGACACGGGCTTTTCCATAGCATTTCGTAGCCACACATCACCCTCCGCCAACAATGGGCATTCGGTGGGAGTGGTGTGAGACAGGAATTGATACGCAGGCTATGGTAGCATGGGCGGGTAGTGTTGGCAAATGGTGTTGGAGAGAGGGGAGCCTTGGGAGCCTTGTGAAGAAGCAGCACAAGGGAACGCAAAAGAGGGGCGTTTGTGCCCCCATCATGCAAACATGCAAAAGATGTGGTGGAGCGAAGGGGATTTGAACCCCTGACCCCCTGCGTGCAAAGCAGGTGCTCTCCCGCTGAGCTACCGCCCCACATTATACTGTTTCTTGCGATGTCTTGGGAAAAAACGAGGCGTTCAGGTGATGAACGATAGAGTATTGTGGTGGGCGCACCTGGACTCGAACCAGGGACCTCAATCTTATCAGGATTGCGCTCTAACCAACTGAGCTATGCGCCCGTTCACGTACGGAGAAGATTATAGCACGGCGCGGAATGGATGTCAAGGGCGAAATTGGGTGCAGTTCTCACCAATGCGATATGCGTACAGCGGATTAGGGATCATCGCAGGCACCTCGCAGGCACCTCAAAGGCCCTGACACCCATCTTGACTCCGTCCCAAAGGTATGCTATAGTAGTCTTGTAAGAAATAGAAGATAATGTTCTTGCCCATGGTTTGGGTGAGGGAATAGGAAAATATGAGAATCACCAACGCGAACAACCTTTTCTTTTTTGGATATTATGCATTTTGCCGAAAAGGATATCGGTTGTCTCGCATTGTGTAGGTTTTTCAGCGAATAGAGTACGAAGAGGTGTGGGGCAACCAACGCTCCACACCTTTTCTGTTGTCCGAGGAAGCTGCCCCCGGCAGCCAAGAGAGACGATATGTTGGAGACTCTGACCCCCTAGAAAGTAGCAGAGAACGGCTATGACCAACTGGTGTCGCGGTATTCGCGGAGCAATTACGACGGCTGATACCACACGCGAGGCGATTTTGGAAGCCACGCGTGAGCTATTACACCAAATCGTTGCGGCAAACGAGATTGATGTAGAAGACATTGCGAGTGTCTTTTTTACCACGACGCCAGACCTAACGGCAGAGTTTCCGGCGGTCGTTGCCCGGGAGATGGGGTGGGTCTCCACCGCCCTCTTGTGTGGCCACGAAATGAATGTACCGGGGAGCCTTCCCCGCTGCATTCGCGTTCTTATCCATTGGAATACGACACGGCGTGCCGATGAGGTGGTGCATGTCTATTTGCGCGATGCCCAAACCCTCCGGCCCGAATATACCCAGCAGCAGGGGACTACTCCCCCCGGCTCCGCCAATAACTCATAGGAGAAATCACAATGAGAGTACCAATGAGCGAGTCTGCAGTCAACCAAGAGACGGCCACTCAACCGATGGTAGAGGCGACCGGGGCGACGGGAACGACGGGAGCAACCGAAGCGACCGGAGCGACGGGGATAGCAAACACCGCACCGCTCTCCCCTCATCACGCGCCATCGTGTCACCCGCAAACAGCACACGCATACCTACAGGAGAATACTTCGATGATAGTCGTCATGAACAGTGATGCGAATGAGACCGACATTCAAGCAGTTATTGATCGCCTCACTGAATACCAGTTGAAAGGCCAGATTTCGTCGGGTGAAGAGCGGACGATAATCGGCGTCGTGGGCGCATCGATCCCCCCAACCCTCCGCGAAGAGCTTGAATACTTCAGTGGCGTTGAGCAGGCGGTACGGGTATCCCGCCCCTACAAGCTCACTGCCCGCGAATTCCACCCAAACAACACCGTGGTCAATGTACGGGGGATAGACGTTGGCGGGTCGGCATGTATCGTCATTGCGGGGCCGTGCGCGGTTGAGAGCGAAGAACAGATTATCGCAACCGCCCGCTCGGTACGCGAATCGGGTGCGACGATGCTCCGTGGTGGGGCCTTCAAGCCGCGCTCATCGCCCTACTCCTTCCGCGGGCTTGGCGAAGAGGGGTTGCGGTTGTTGGCGCAGGCCCGTGATGAGACCGACCTTCCCATTGTGACCGAAGTCATGACCCCAAGCGATGTCGATCTCGTTGCGCGGTACACCGATGTTTTCCAGATTGGCGCGCGCAATATGCAAAACTACCAACTGCTTGAGGAAGTCGGGCGCACGGGGATGCCTGTGATGCTTAAGCGTGGGCTGTCGGCGACTATTGAGGAGTGGCTGCTGAGTGCAGAGTACGTTGTGGCGCAAAACAACCCCAACGTCATCCTGTGTGAACGGGGAATACGGACATTCGAGACGGCCACGCGCAATACGATGGATCTCAACGCCGTCGCGATGGTCAAGAAGCGCTCGCATCTGCCTATCATCGTTGACCCAAGCCACGGTACCGGCAAATGGTATCTTGTCCCCAACCTCTCCCTGGCCTCTATCGCGGTTGGGGCAGATGGCGTGATTATTGAAGTGCACCCCGACCCCGACCGCGCTCGCAGCGACGGCTCGCAATCGTTGACGTTGGAGAACTTCGCCGCGTTGATGCCGCGCTTGGAGGCGGTCGCGGGGGCTGTCCAGCGGAGTATCGTCTCGGAAGCAGTCGCTGGCCTCTAAAACAGACCATACAAGGCGCAGTCTTTCTCCTCTCCTCTCCTCTCGCCCATAGCGGTATCAGGAGGGGTCAGGGGAGAGGGCTGTGCCTTCTTCCCCCCCATCCCGCCGTCATCTTCGCTTGGCCCTGGCCTATCGTAGTAGGGGCCGCCTGCAGGTAGGACACCGCCTGACTCGCGCTTGAGACAAACGCATCCGCCCCCACATTCCGCCAAATCTGGTCATCAGCCAAATAGGCTTGCCCCCCCACAACCACCGTCACCTCTGGGTTGGCGTGCTTGATATGCTGAACAGTCTGCCTGACATGCGGCAGGTGGCAGGTGAGCGTCGTGGAGATGCAAAGGTAGTGTGCCCCTTGCTGGTGGAGAAGCCGCTCTAACGAGTCGCCGGGGGTATTTGCGCCAGTATAATAGACATCCCACCCATTCATCTCCAGCAAATCCGCCAACATCCGCGCCCCAATCTCGTGCAGCTCATCGGGAGAAACCGTCACAATGACCCCTCCCTTTTCCCGCGGCAGGCTGAGGATCATCGGGTAGTAGAGCGACATCACGCGTTGGGTGATAGACGTGGCGATGTGTTCTTGCCCCACCGTGATCCGGCCATTCGACCACAGCCGCCCAATCTCATACATCGACGGCAGGATAATCTTCTCCCACCACACGGGAATATCATGCGTTGTCCTGATGTATGTCTTTGAAACTTCTATCGCTGTTCTCGTATCAGACGCGAGCAATGCATCAAGATACTCCGTAAAGTAATCTATCAGATGGCTGTCTACCTTGACCGGCTTATCCTCCTCCTGCTGCGAGAGCATTGCCAGTTCGGCGTGGTGATCGACAATAACCTGGTAGAAGGCGGCGATATGGTGGTTGGCTGGTTCCTCGAGGTGCTGTTCAACCGCGCGCTGCCACGCGGTCATCTCAATTGGGAAGTAGGAGAGGGAAAATCCACGGTGGTTGCAGAGCTGATATACCCACACCAAGCTCTTGATGATGGCGTTGGCACTCTTGAGCTGTATCTGTGGGATAAGAGTCCACGGGTGGTAGATCAGCGTATCGTGTGCAGGATATTGGCCTTTTTTTCCGACTAACGAGTGAATGTCCTCTCGCTGCCGCATTATGTCTGTGACCGTCTCGATAAGCACCGGCGTATGGCTTTTATAGGTTTGGATAGCCAAATCGTCTATGTGCTGCAAGACATCGTTCAGTTGTGCAACAAAAGACGAGTGTGTGGTGTGTGCCGGATGTGTCATAGAACCGTCCTTCCGGTCGTTTCAAGAGGGGAGAGGAGCGATTGGTTTGGAATAGAACGTTTGCCAGTGGTGCAAGAATTGGTTGATGAGCGGTTCTCGGTCTTTGAGAACAACGAAACGAGCTATTTGCTCCTTCCCGCGGGCTGTTGTATAGGTAATGGTTACGATATGCATCAACAATTGCTGCTGCAGCATCGTGGAGAGAAGTTGATCCTTCGTCAAGCACCATTGGCGCGTCCCGCCCCTCCACCGGTTGTAGGTAAAGCACAGCGTGTCTTGGTTGAGGGAGAGGTAGCCCGTACGCCCATGCACACCACGAATGTTCTGGGCCTTGCAGCGCATACTAAGCAGTGGCTCAAAGGAGAGCAGGGACTGATGGGCATCGGGGATCGGCTCTGACTGCTTCTTGGGCCGCACAAGCCCTTTCATCGCCAGCCAAATCGCCACCATATTAAACCACGCCCACCGCAGCAGTGTCGGCACGAAGATGATGATCAGTATCAGGATGATGCCGGTGATGACGGCAGAGGCGACCGGTGCTTTCAGCGCGACCACGGCCAATACCGCTACCGCCAGGTCTTCCAAGATACTAATAATGATATCGGTAATGTTTTCGAGCGGCGACGAGATGCTCATCGCCACCCGGCTCCCCGCCTTGCCCCCGTGGGAGACAAGCGCGGCGCTTCCAGAGACCATCGCCGCAATCACGGCGAATTCAGGGGCGATATCGCCGACGGCGGCAAAGCCAATCATCGCCGCCCCGACTGGCCGGATAACCGTGTGGACAAGATCCCACACATGCTCCACAAGGGGCACTTTGTCGGCAAAGAACTCAACGACGTACAAAATGCCCGCCGTGATGATGACGGGCCACGATGCGAGCACGTTAAAGACGGCCGGGGCATCATCTACCACGCCGTAGCGCATAGAAAGGCCAACAACTAGCACTGTGGCATAGAGGTTGATGCCCGACGTGACAGAAAGTGAGAATGTGGCGCTGAGGGTTTGTAAAACATCCATAGGGAGGTCAGCTCCGTGTGTTGTGGTGATTCCTTATCTTGCCCACCACTATGCAGTTGTGTT
The DNA here is from genome assembly GCA_964526735.1 of uncultured Chloroflexaceae bacterium. Taxonomy (GTDB): domain Bacteria; phylum Chloroflexota; class Chloroflexia; order Chloroflexales; family Chloroflexaceae; genus JAAUSY01. Next base: position 30,313 of record CAZGLO010000019.1, read on the forward strand.
ATGTTCCTACTCCTGTGTTCCTATTCCTTCTCCTTGCCCCTACCCACAATTGACGGCAGGAGTTGTGCAAGCAGTAGGGTGGTGAGCGGCGATTGCTCTTGGCTATCGCTTTTGATGAGGATTGGACGCGGGGCGTGCTGGATGAGTTGCTTGGCCACGTCAAGGCGTTGGCTGGCAAGCTCATACTGCAACATCGCTCGGTTGTCCTGGTATGACTTCCCAAGGTGATATGTCCCTTTGGCCTCATTCTCCGCCGACCGCAATGCTGCTCGTCCTCGCGCCTCGATCTCCCACCGCACTTTCTGTGCTTCCGCCTCGCGTTCTTGCAACATCTTTGCCACCGATTCACGGGCCTTATTGCGGGCCGTCTTGACCTCAACCAGCCGCGCATCGCGTTCTTTCTTGGCGCGCTCTATCTCCATCAAGAGGTTGTCGGTGCGCTGCTTGCGGATAAGCTCCCATTCGCGCTCATAGGCCACAAGCTCCTTAGAGACCCGTTCGCGGGTGGCGAGGTGCTCTTGATATTGATCCGGCAGCTGCACATCTGGGATGTTCGCGCCGATGATCTTGACGCCGTAGCGCTTCATCAGCCGGTTGAGCGTCTCTTGCATATCGCCCACATCGCTGCCGCGGAGGTCAAATGCGCGTTCGGCCTTGATTTTGCGGCCACGTTGGCGGATGGCGTCCTGCACGGCGCTACTCAACACGATATCGAAGTTACTCGCCCCGATATTGCGCACAAACGCGATTGGATCGGTGATGCGGAATTTGAGGAAGAACTCAATTGACTTCAGCGGGATATTTTCGCTGGTCGGCGAGGCGAGTACCGGCGCGGTGTAGGGGATTTCCGTGGCGGTGTCGACGATAAACTCCACTCGTTCCCACGGCCACCACAAAAAATGCCGTCCTGGCGACAGCACCCCTTCGATATGGCCATACTTGGAGATGATGGCGGTTGTTCCCTCCTCCACCTCGATAATCACCTCTCCCACCCACGTAAAGCCCGTGACCAGCAGCACAAGTATTGCAAGCCCTCCTACCGGCACCGCCAAAATGGGAGAGCCAGAGAAGATCGCCACGCCAACCAGGTAGAAGGCAAGGCCCATCCAGAACAGCCGCCGATAGCCGCGTTTATCCTTGGGGATGACGACAGGGACGAGTTTGCCCTCATCGCCAGAGCGCAAGAGCTGTTTGACGTTCGACCATGTCGCCACAACCTCTTTGATCTTTGAAAACTCGTGCTTTTCCATCTTGCTATTCATTGTTTTCCCCCTCATCTACCGCATGACTGCTGTGTTGGCTGGTTGGGTGGGTTGGCTGTTGGGTTGGCTGCTGGGTTGATTGGTTTGGTTGCCCCTCAGGACGTGGCTCAGGCGGCACAGGAGGCTCTTTATGTTCTCCTTCCTGTTCCTTTTCTTCCTGCGGCGTGATTTTGTTGATGTGGGCGGCGCGTTCTTGCACCCGCGCCCGTATCTCGCTCATCCGCTGGCGGATACTGTGGATTTCCTCTGGCGTGTAGAGCTGCTGCTCCTTGACGCCAAGCATCTGATGCGCCACCTCCATAAAGTCAACCTCTTGGTCTGCCGACGACCCAACGTGGACAATCTGCGGCAGGTTGTGGGCGATTTCGGCGATCTTGTTGAGCGTATCTTGCTGGAAGCGGTATTCGATGATTTCGGGGTAGGAGGCGCTGCTCATCGCACGGATATCGAGAGCTTGTGCCTCGAGCAGAGCCGAATTGGCCTTGGCTCCGCTTTCCGCCTCGATCATCATTTGGCGGGCGTGGGCATTGGCACGGTTGGTTTCGCGTTCGCGGGCGGTGTCCATTTGCGCCTGGTACTTGGCAATCTCCGCACGGATGTCAGAGAGCGTCTCGCGGAGAGAGGCAAGCTCTTTGTTAAGCTCACCCTCGTCCTGCTCTTTGCGGAGCTTCAGCTCATACTCATAGGTATAGGCTTCTTTGGCCACCCGCACCATCTCCGGGGCCGCCAAGTCCATCCGGTACTGCTGATTAGAAGGCTCTGCGTGGGTGATATTGGCGTTGACGAAGCGTACCGCCGGTAGAAATTGGTTGTTGAGCGTGTCAAGGAGGGGTTGTGTACTTTCGCCCACCAGGTCATAAATCGACTCGGCCTTTTGCTCGTAGATGAGCGACCGCGTGACCTCGCTGATGGCGTTTTGGAGCTTTTCGGTAAAGCCCATCGTGCTGCCCAACGTAAAGATAAACTCACCCGGGTCATCGACGCGGAACTGCAAAAAGAGATCAACGGAGGCATTGACCCGCCCTTCGGTTGGCGCTTCGTGGATGGGGGCGTTGTAGGGGTATTCCTTCGTCGTGTTGACGATATAGCTGACCTTCTTCCACGGATGCAAAAGCCACGTCCGCCCGGAGCCGACAATCGCCTCAAGTTTGCCGAACTTGGTGATGAGGGCTTGGCAGCCATCGGGGATCATCACAAAGCTGTTTTTCCATAGCTGGAAGAGCGTGAAGAGGGCGAGGAGGATCCAGTAGTGGATACCAAAGATGGCTCCAGACATATCGCTTGTCCCAAACACGAAGCTAGAGGACAAAACCCCAATCGCCCCAACCACGAAGAGCACCGCAACGATGATGAGCCACCCAAATGAGCGCCCACCGCGGGGAATAACCACCGGCGAGACGATATTGACCCGTTCTCCCTTGCTATCTTCCTTGGCAAAGCTCCGATTGACGATCTCCGCGACTTCGCCAAGCGAGGCGGTCATCTGCTCAATCTGCGTTCCTTCTGAGCCACCGTGGTCGCGCGCCGAAAAGAAGTCTTCAGCGTTGATGCGAAATTGTTCAAATTCATCGCTCTCAACCACGTCGGAAATGGCTCCGAGTGCTTGCTGTATTTTGCTCATATCCGAAAGTCCTCTCAAATAGGTTGAATGGTCGGATAGCGCGGTATGTTCCCTTGGCTGGCGTATAAGCAGCCCTTGGGGTGGACAATGGTGACGGTGGTGGTTCGTCGTGGCTGCGTTGAAGGAGTGCGAAGACCGTATGGTATCTTGGTATATATCCTACCACGTGTGGCTCTCCAATTTCAATGAAATTGAGCATGTTTTTTGCACCATGTTTCCTTCCTACGGTGCGCCAAATGGATTGACGGCGGGTGTTGGCTGCGGGGTGACGGCGGAGCTATAGTCCATCGCCATCAACACGCCTTGGTAGCGGCTGGCGAGGTTGGCGGGCACATCGCCGTCCAATTGGACAAGGATGTTATCATGGGGGTAGACCCACGCGACAAACCCTCCCTTGCCCAAGTTCTGGTTTTGGTAGTAAGTAGCGACATAGTCCCGATTGCCGGGCGTGTCGAAGCTAAAGACTCGTCCTTTCACCTGCGCCCCTACCGACGGAATAGAGAACATAACCGCCTCAGTGGCGACCATCGGGACGTTGCCATAGTCTGCCGGGGTCATTGGGGTAGGGGTAACGACCTCCAGGCCAGCCTCCTCGAATGCCGCAATCACATCATCCACCGTATACTTCTCAAAGGGAGAGCGGCCCACAGCAGGCGACGTTGGCAACGGCGTGGGCGTGGGGAAGGGTACGGGAGTGGGTAGCGGCGTGGGCGTGGGCGGGATAAAGTCGCTCATTGGCTGCCACGTCCGCCAGCCAACCGTGAGACTGCCCTGACAGACATTCTCCAGGCCGGGCTTGGTGGCGAAGTCGATTCTCCCCGTGATCTGCTCTCCAAACGACCCCTCCACAGAAATCCACTCATTCTCATTCTCAATCACGATGTGAAATTGGTTGTATGTGACCGTCCCCAAGTTGCCCTGATGCACCGACGTGTAGAACGACGAGCATCCCCCCCCCTGAATGTGCAAACCAACATTTAATAAAGTGATAATATTATTGCGTACCACGATGGTGATACGCTGCCCTTGCGACGTGAACCCGTTGATGGTACCCGACAGATTTGCGCTCTGGGCGCGGGTAGAGGGCGAAATGGCTCCAATGGCAACGACGGCGAGAGTGAAGAGAAGCAGAGAAGTGTAAAGATATGTCCTCAAAACTTGCATCGATTTTCCACGTTTCCTATACTATCAAAACCGACTTTTTTGTGTACTATATATATTACACACTTACAAAGAAGCTGCCAATACAGAAACGGGACATGGCGATGTACCAACGCCCACTGCCCGCACACGACTTGAGGGTGTTTGTATCGTTTTCGGTACCGTTTTTACTGACCGCCGAAACGCTACTACCGGAATACGTAATGTATTTGCATCGCTTCGGAACAGGAAAAGAAAGGAGAGAGAGCATAGTGTACCGTCATTGGGAATGGATTAGCTTGGATGACTGTGAACGGCTCGCTGTGCTACCCGGATGACCTCTGTAGCCCAACTTCCTGAGTTGATACACGCGCTCCCCGCGGAGCTTCGCGAGGTGTGTCACCGGCTGTTCTACGTTGAACGCGCGATTGGCTGTACCCTACCGCCGCCTGCGATGCGCGACTGGATAGCCAAGACCTTTGGCACGCTCGACTGCGTGGAACGTCAAGCGGTTGTGCGGGTCATCAACCATTATACACTCGACTCTGCCGTGTTCAACCCACTCCGCGGGCGTCGTCCGCTTGGCACCACACTCCAACGCGACCAGCGAGATGCATTGCTGACCGAAGCGGTCAATACGCAATCGAGCTATATGTTCGCAGACCCGCAAAACCTGACCACGGCTGACACATTTGGGCGCATTCGTGGTGCCCACTGCGTGACAGCCTCCAATGTGGCAAAATTTGATGGATGGCATGGCCTCGTTATCTTCGACGAGCCGCATCCGCTCCGCTTCACGTGGGAGCAGTTTGTTGATTACCTCTATGTAGCGCTTTGTTGGCTAGTGAGTGCCCACCAGGCCGACCCCGAAGCCCGCTACCCGCTCATCACCTGGAACAGCTTGTGGAAGGCAGGAGCTTCCATAACACACGGGCATATGCAAGTGTCGCTCTCACGGGGGATGGCGGCAGGGCATATTGAGCGGCTACGGCGCGTGATTACTGATTACCGTGCCCAACACAATGCATCGTACCGCGATGACGTGTGGCGTGTCCACGATAGCCTTGGGCTGTCGTTCTACGATGACGACACTATCCACGGCTATACCTCCTTGACCCCGTTCAAGGATCGACAATTGACCTTCACAACAACTCAACCTCTCCCGCACCTCGAATATCAACCTTCGTCAGCGGTGTCAACAGGAGGAACGACACCAACGACACCGCATATGTGCAATTCCCCTGATACCTATACGACCACAGAGCTTTCTGGAGGCCTTTCCGAATGCAATATTGCGACGCTCCACGATGCGCTTGTGCCGCTTTGGCAGGGTGTGTACCGGAGTTTGCGGAACTTGATAGAGGTGCAGGGAGTGCAGAGTTTTAATATGGCGGTCTATTTGCCGCCCTTCGGCCAGACTCCCGAACCATGGGAAGACCGCGCTGTGTGGGTGCATCTTGTCGATCGCGGCGACCCATTCTCACGGATGGTCAATATCGGAGCAATGGAAGTGTTTGCAAGCAGTATTATCACGATTGATCCCTATGATGTGGTTAACTATTTGCGCGAAACAACGTGATAGGTGTCCATATCTCTTGGAACGAACTGGAGAAGGAGTATAGTATGCAAATGATTATTGAGACCCAACAACAACAGCACGATCTCTGGCATTCGCTTGCATCGAGTGGTATTCCCTATTTCTTCCCTCGGTCGAGCTACCTTTATACCCCCGACCAGCGCTCAAACACGATCTATTTTATTGAGTCAGGGCAAGTGAGCCTCCAGATGCTTGCCGCCAACGGCCGTATTTTTACGGTAGATGTGGTGGAGCAGGGGGAAATTGCGGGGTATTGCGTGTTGATGGGCTTTACTACCTACGATATGTTTGCCGAAGCAACGCGACCAGTCCAAGCATTGGCGATTTCCCGCGAAGCGATACACCGTGCATTGCTTGAGCACCCAGAATGTGGTATGGCATTGATAGAAGAGGCGGGGAATTATCTGGCGATGATGAGGCGGCGGCTTGATGAGGTGGCGTTTAAATCAGTACCGGCACGATTGGCCTCTGTGCTGCTTGAGATGGCAGAAACGACGCCTTCGGCAGGCCACACTGCCCACCCAACGCGCCTCCCCCACCGCACCCATCAGCAGCTTGCTGAGATGACCAATGCCTACCGCGAGACGGTGACAAAGGTCATCAAGAAATTCCGTACCGACCGGCTTGTTGATATTGATCGGTCTGGTATCACACTGTTGAATACGTCGCGGCTTCGTGAACTGGCTCAGCAATAGGGGTCTCCTCCCAGGTTGTGGCTATTGTGCCCGGCGGAGGAGGAGCAACCCTGCGCCAATAAAGAGAATTGGGAGCAGATAGGGATAGATCCACGGGATCGCCACACTTAAGAAGAGAAAACTCCCCACCACCACCAGCACCATCCCGAGCGTCCAGTTGCGTTGCACAGACGTGTGGGGTTGGTGTGGCTGGTTGAGAGGCTCGCCAGTCATGGGGTCAAAGCGGGCACCCGGGCGCACAGCCACGTCGGGGTGTTCGGCGGTTTCTGGTGCGTTTGGCATAATGATCCATAACACGATGTAGAGTGGTGGCCCCACTCCACTAAATATCAAAAAGATAAAGATTAAGCGGGTAATGAGGGGATCAATCGCCAGATATTGGCCTATCCCTCCCGCAACTCCTGCTATGATGCGCTCTGAACGGCTCCGCATTAATCGTTGGTCAGTGGTGTGCATGGTTTTTGCCCCCCTGTTTATCCTTTGGTATAGTTACCCCAATGCACAATATTGGTTGCATTCGGTTTCGCACCCTTAAGACGTTTTTACACAGGGGCTTGTTGCAATATAGCCTCTACATAGCCTCTATACCGCGGCATGCTTTGACACATTCTAGCACGTCCTCGTATGTCCTGGTGTGTCCTCACGTCCTGGCAGTCCTGGCACGTCCTAACACGTCCTGGCACGTCCTGGCACGTCCTAACACGTCCTGGCACGTCCTAACACGTCCTAACACGTCCTGGCACATCACTGTTGTTCAGGGGGCACGTGGTCATGAGAGGTAGGGCGTGAGGAGTGAGAGGGGGCCGTGGGGGCCGCCGTGGGGGCCGCCGTGGGGGCCGTGGAGTTTGATGAGGCAGAGTGCGACGAGAGATGTTCCCGCCGAATAACCAGTTTCCACCACAGGCCGATAAGCTGGACACCCGTCCGCCACAGCCGCGGGAAATTGAAAAATTGGCTTTTGCCGTAGGTGCGGTGGAAGTGGTGCACAGGAACTTCGGCAAATTGGTAGCCCGCATCTTGGATTTTCTTGACCAGCTCAAGGCAAATCGTCCCGCTATCGGACTCTAGCTCGATGGTGGAGAGTACGTCGCGGCGGATGAGCCGAAAATCGCAATCAACATCGCGCAGTTTGAAGCCAAATACCAGCTTGACAAAGTGGTGGTAGACGCGCCCAATAACAATGCGGTGCAAGGGGTCGTTGCGGTCTATCTTCCAGCCATTGACGATATCGGCGTCCGGCTGTTGGTTGAGGGCGTGTACCAATACTTTTAACTCACGGGGGTCATATTGCGCATCGCCATCGGTGTAGAAGATAAGATCTTTGGTCGCATTGGCAAACCCAACGCGCAGTGCTCCCCCATAGCCGAGCGGCTCGTCATAGGTAAAGATGCGCAGTTGTTTATACCGCTTATCAAGCTCATCAAGCACATCGGCGGTATAATCGGTGCTTCCATTTTCGACAACAATCACCTCAAAATCGTCGGTCAATGCTTCAAGCGTCTTGATTGTAATGACGACCATACTCGCAATGGTACCCGCATCATTGTATGCTGGAAAAAACGCCGTGATACTTGGGCGGTTGGACATGATATAGAATTCCTTTGGTTTTCGTTTCTTCAAACACAATCTCTTTGACGGGTGATTATACAAAAGAGCATGCAACCATGCAACATAATGCAACAAGACGCAGCACGATGTAATGCAATATAATATCCTTACTTTGAACGCAAGAACGTGCTAGAAAGAGCAGTAAAACCAATGCACATCTTAGGGCTTGATGTTGGCGGGTCGGGCATCAAAGGGGCAATCATCGATACGGAGAAAGGCGAGATGGTCTCAGAGCGGCACCGCATCCCGACGCCGCAACCCGCCACGCCAGAACTCGTAGTTGAGACCATCGCCAAGATTGCGGAGCATTTCGATTGGAAGGGCGAGATGGGGTGTGGGTTTCCGGCAGTCATCAAGGACGGAGTAGTGCGCACAGCCTCCAACATCTCACCACGGTGGATCGGGTTGTCGGGCAAGGCGATGATTGAGCATGCTACCGGCTGCCAGGTGTGTTTGGTCAATGATGCAGATGCGGCAGGCCTTGCCGAGGTTACGTTTGGTGCCGGGCGCGGCAGGGAAGGCTTGACATTGGTCATTACCCTAGGGACAGGCATTGGCACGGCGCTCTTTTACAACGGCCAGCTCATCCCCAATATGGAGCTTGGACACATTCAGCTTGGGCATACTCAGCTTGGCTCCATGGAAGCAGAACACTATGCCTCCGATGGCGTGCGCAAGCGGGAAGACCTCCACTGGAAAGAGTGGGCAGGGCGGCTTGATGAGTATCTACAAGAGATGGAACGGCTGCTCTGGCCCGACTTGATCATCATTGGGGGCGGGGTGAGTAAGAAGAATGCCAAATACTTCTCCTACCTCAACGTGTGCACCGATGTGGTGCCCGCCCAACTGCTCAACCACGCCGGTATTATCGGCGCGGCGTTTGCGGCGAGCCACTATCATGTCTCCTAGAAACAATTATGGCACAACACCCTTCTCTCATCGCTCTCATTGATGGTCATTCGCTGGCTTTCCGCGCCTACTATGCCCTCGCCAAGGTCAATTTGCAATCTTCCCGCGGCGAGCCGACATCGGCTGTATTTGGGTTTGCGCAGATCCTCCTAACGATGATCCAGACCTACTCGCCAACCCATATCGCGTTGTCGTTTGATGTGGGGCGCACCTTCCGCCACGACCTCTTTGAGGAGTATAAGGCGGGGCGCAAGAAGCCCGGCGACGACTTCTACCAGCAGGTCGAGCGCATCAAAGAGCTTGCGACGACCTTCCACATCCCGATTTACACCGCCGAAGGCTATGAGGCCGACGACGTGATTGGGACGCTCGCCCGCCAAGCCGCCGCCGAAGGGCTATCGACCTACATCATCACTGGCGATGCCGATACGCTGCAACTTGTGGATGAGCAGACCTCTGTTGTGCTGACTGAGCCGCGTGGCCGCAAGATGCTCAACACGCTCTACGATGAGCAGAAGGTGCGCGAACGCTATGATGGCCTCTCCCCCGCCCAACTGACCGACTTGCGCGGGCTGCAAGGCGACTCGTCCGACCGCATCCCCGGCGTGAAGGGCATTGGGGCAAAAGGCGCGGTGGCATTGCTGAAACAGTTTGGTACGGTTGAGACGCTGTTTGAGCAGCTTGATGAGGCACCGCCGCGCTACCAGAAACTGCTTGACGGCCAGCGCGAACAGGCGTTGTTGAGTAAGCACCTCGCGACGATTGTGTGCGATGTGCCGGTGGCGCTTGATACGGAGTGCGCGACCTTTGGCACCTACAGCCGCCCAGATGTCATCAGGCTGTTCCAAGAGCTTGAATTTGTGTCGTTGGTCGAGAAGCTTCCGACTCCACCTGCCGAGTCGCCCCACACCACCCCGTCCCAAGGTGATCAACTGTCGTTCTTCGATGCAGATGACGGTTCTTCCACCGCATCTATGTCATCAAACGACCCTCCTTCGCCCAACTTTGGCACTTACCACGCGGTCACCACGCAGACGCAGCTTGATGAGGTGGTTGCGGCTATCACAGATGCACCTGGCTTTGCCTTTGACACGGAAAGTAGCGGCCTGAACCCATTCCAGTGCGATTTGGTGGGGATATCAATTGCGGTCAAGGCGGGAGAGGCGTGGTATATTCCGCTTGGCCACGAAACGGGAGAGCAATTGCCCCGTGAGCGGGTGCTTGATACGTTGCGGCCATTTTTTGGCGATGCGGAACGGCCAAAATATGCGCACAACGCCAAATTTGACATTGAGATGCTGCTGCAGGCGGGGGTAGAGGTGCGAGGCGTCACGTTCGATACGATGATCGCTGCAGGGCTGCTCAGCAAGCGCATGCGGCTCAAAGATTTGGCCTTCTATGAGCTGCACATCAGCGAGCCAATGACCAATATTGAGGAGCTGATTGGCCGCGGCGCAAAGCAACGTAGTTTCGCCGCCGTCCCCATTGATCAGGCCGCGCCCTATGCCGCCGCCGACGCCGATATGACGCTGCGGCTGGTGGAGGCTCTCAAGCCACAGCTTGCCGCGCATGAGCAGCTTCACACGCTCTTCAGCGATGTGGAGATGCCGTTATTGCCCATTCTGGTGGAGATGGAGCGCGCGGGTATTTGGGTGGACGTGGGGTATCTGCGCACACTCAGCACGCAACTGCAAGAGCGGCTGCAGACGTATGAGCAGGATATCTACAACGCCGCAGGGAAGCCCTTCAATATCAACTCCGGCCCGCAACTCAATGAGGTGCTCTTTGATATCTTGGGGCTGCCGACTGACGGCCTCCGCAAGACCTCAACCGGCCGCTACTCGCTGACGGCGGGGGTGCTAGAGAAGATGCGCGATGAGCACGAAATCGTCCAATTGATCCTCGACTACCGCCAATTGGCAAAGATTAAGTCAACATACGCCGACTCGTTGGCGAACCTCGTCCACTCGCGCACCCATCGCATTCACACGTCATTCAACCAGATGGGTACATTAACGGGACGCTTGGCTAGTAGCTCGCCCAATCTGCAGAACATCCCCGTGCGCACCCAGCTTGGTAATGAGATACGGCGGGCGTTTGTCGCGCCGGAGGGGCACGTCTTCCTCGCCGCCGACTACTCGCAAATCGAACTGCGAGTGCTTGCGCACATCTCCGAAGATGAACATCTCATTCGTGCGTTCCAGGAGGGGCAGGACATCCACACCGCCACCGCCGCGCAACTCTTCCGCATCCCCATTGAGGAGGTCGATAAGCAGCAACGGCGTATCGCTAAGACGACGGTGTTTGGGATTATCTATGGGATTAGCAGCTTTGGGCTGGCGCAGCGCACCGACCTCACCCGCTCCGAAGCACAATTCTTGATCGACTCCTTCTTTGAACAATTTCCCGGCGTTCGCGTTTATATGGATAGTACGCTCGCGGGTGGGAGAACCAACGGCTATGTCGAATCGCTCTTTGGCCGCCGTCGGTACTTCCCTGATCTCACAACCGGCTCCTATCAGCATCAGCAGGCGGCAGAGCGTGAAGCTATCAATACGCCCATCCAAGCCACCGCCGCCGATTTGATGAAGATGGCCATGATCGCCGTGAGCCGCGCCATTGCACACCACCGCATGCCCGCCACAATGGTCTTGCAGGTGCACGATGAATTGATGTTTGAAGTGCCGCGGGAGGCGGTTGAAGAAGTGCACCGCGTGGTGCGCGACGCGATGGAAACGGTCTACACCCTACGGGTGCCGCTACAAGTAGATGTGGAGGTAGGAAACCATTGGGAACACATGGAAGCACTCCGGCCATGATATACAAATACTCGCCCGACGACCCCCCAACCATTTCGGTGGTTGCGCCTGTCTACAATGAGGAGCAGCTCCTCCCCGAATTTTACCGGCGCGTGGTGGAGACGCTTGAGCCGCTTGATGAGCCGTTTGAGATTGTCTTGGTCAACGACGGTTGCCACGACCGCTCGCCATTGATTATGCGCCAACTTCACGAGGAGGATGGGCGCGTCAAGGTGCTCAACTTCTCCCGCAACTTTGGCCACCAAATCGCCATCACTGCCGGAACCGACTATGCGAAGGGACGGGCCGTCGTCGTGATAGACTCCGACCTGCAAGACCCCCCCGAAGTCATCCGCGACCTGGTTGAGCGCTGGCACGAAGGCTATCAGGTGGTCTACGCTGTGCGGTCGGAGCGCGAGGGCGAAACGTGGTTTAAGAAGTTCACCGCGTCTGCCTTCTACCGGCTCATCACCAGCATTACTAGCGTCGAAATCCCCGTCGATACGGGCGATTTCCGGCTGATGGATCGCAAAGTCGTCGACTCGCTGTCGGGCATACGTGAATATCATCGCTTTATGCGTGGGCTGTCGGTGTGGGTGGGGTTTAAGCAGATCGGCGTGACCTACAAGCGCGATGCCCGCAAAGCTGGCTCAAGCAAATACCCCATTCGGAAGATGATACGCTTCGCCTTCGATGGCATTACGAGCTTCTCCTACCTGCCGCTGCAGCTCGCCACCTACTTTGGCTTTAGCGTGGCGGGGCTGAGTGTGCTCTTTATCCTCCTCGCCACCATCCTGCGCTTGAGCGGGATTGAGGCCTTCAAAGGCCAGGCCACCACCCTGGTCAGTGTGCTCTTTATGGGCGGCGTCCAGCTCATCTTCCTCGGCATCATCGGCGAATATCTGGGGCGCATCTACAACGAAGTCCGGCATCGCCCCCTCTACATCATCGCCGAAGCGTTGGGCTTTGAGGAACCCATCCCCCCCGCCCATCGACCACCCTACTAGGAAATCCATCACACGGCGGCAATGCGGGCCGATATCAACCTGGCCCGCCCCCTCTTTTCCCCATTCGTAGACCGCTGACGTGGTATAATGATGGCCACGAGAATTGGAGCCTAAGGTGGGGATATGAAGTAGTCCCAAAAAAGGTATAATCTTCACCCTGGAGAATCGAAGCAGCAAGAGAGGAAACGTCTGTGGCTGACCTGACTGATGAACAGTGGGAATGTCTGGCATCGTAATGCAGGAAAGCGCTTAAACTTGGGGCAAAATAATGGTTAATCTAAATAAAACGATTAAAAGTATATACCAAAAGGGATACTTTCCTTTTTTGGTGCTACTGGTTCCAATTACTATATTTCATTTAAATATCAACTCTTTAATCCGTGATGATGTGTTTTTTAAAAACATATTAAATGAACCGGATTTCATAGAAATATTTATTAATAGATATAACACATGGTGGCCTCGATTAATAATAGAATTTACCACCATTATGGTTCTTCAATTCGATTATCATCTTTGGAAAATAATTAATATAGGTTTGATTATATTATTGGCCATTTCAACATCAAAATTATTCATTGAAAAAGATAAACAAAAATTCAATTGGATAATTGTATTTTTGATTTTAATGTATCCATTTAAAATAATGTGGGAAGCCGGTTGGGGAGCTACCACGACCAATTATTTATGGCCACTATGTCTCGGTGTATTCGCCACGATACCTATAAAAAAAGTCTACCATAATGAAGAGTTTCATAAATATGAATATTTTCTTTATTCCACAGCGCTTTTATATGCGGCAAATCAGGAACAGATGGCATTAATATTATGTTCCATATACATTCTATTTTCGGCCTATTTTTTTTATGTGAATAATTCCAGCAAATATATAATTTTGCAAGTCTGTATTTGTTTGACTAGTTTGGTATTTATTTTATCCGCACCTGGAAATCACGCAAGGTTGCTCAAGGAAACAACGACATGGTTTCCTGATTATAACCTCTTAAATTTTACGGACAAATTCATATTGGGATTTACAACAACCATCCTTCAGTATATTTTAAATTTTGATGCTATATTTATTATATTTTGTTTATTCATTTCGATTAGTGTATGGAAAAGACACAACAAAGCTTTGTATCGTTTAGTATCACTCATTCCTTTGTTTTTTAGCGTTTTTTTTAATTTATACGAAAAATTTATTTGTCGCACAATACCATCGTTAACGGATATGTATATACGATACCCTGAAAAAGTATTTTTAAAAAATATACATATCATCAATTTTAATCATTTAACCTCATATTTCTCTCTAATTATCGGAATAATCACGGTTGGTACCATCTTTTTTTCAATATTCCTTGTTTTTGGAAATTCTAAATCAGGATGGTTATGCCTGACGGTTTTTAGTATAGGACTTTGTTCTAGAATAATTATGGGCTTTTCCCCAACTATATTTGCATCAGGTTTGAGGACTTATACTTTTTTGTATTTTTCTTTAATTATTTGCTGTCTACTTACAATTAAGCAATTATTCGATTTGATATCTGAAAACAAGTCCAAGCTTATATTGTTTAATATGGGCATTGTATCTATATGTCTGTTTTTTTTATCGGGTCGGATTTGATACTCATAAATCGGCCTCAAAAACTTTGCCTCAGGAGACACGAGCATCGCAGATGAGACAATCCGGCTCTGGAAATAGCCCTGTCCTACCCCCGCGTCCGGCGCATCGCCGCCCATGCCGCAGTCACGATGAGCAGCGCAATGAGCAGCGCACCGCCTACGATCAGCGGCGGTGATAGCGGGGAGGGTTCACTATCCTGAGGTGGTTGTAGAGGAACAGCCGCCGGTTCTGGTGCATTGGAGGCAGAGCCAGCGGGAGCGGGTTGGGGGGCGGGCGGCGAAAGCGATTCGGCCACGTCGGCGGTCAGCCCATAGCCCGCGGAAGGCTGTTCTGAGCTTGATATCCAGGGGAGTTGCTCATCCTTGCCCTCCTCATTAGCCATATCAACCACATCTTTCTGCATCGCCAGAGAGCGGGCCACAGCGCTTGGCTGGTGGCGGGTCTCCAGCGAGAGGGGCAGGGAGGACTGGGCCATTTCCTCCTCCACCTCTTGCGGCATCGCCTCCGGTCGTCTTGCGGCTGCCGGGCCAACCGCCTCTTCCTCAACCGCCATCGGTGCGGCAGCGGGAGCCGGTGTGGGGAGAGCAGACGTTGGAACAAGTTGGGCGCTCTGCATCACCTTTTCCTCCGGCCCAATATCTACCACGCCAGTCGCCATCGTCGCAACGACCACAAGCAATACCGCCGCCGTTGCGGCAAAAGCGCCTCCCACAGGCATCCAAGCACGTCCCTTCCCCGCGCCCCACAGCCGTTGCCACCACGATTGGGCAGGGGCAGTGGCCGGGTCGAGTGCGAACGAGCGCGGTAGAGGCGGCGGAGATAGCTCGTGCAGCAGGTGGACGGTGTGGCGCAGCTCATCAAGGGTGTGCTGCAGCGATGGGTCGTCGGCAAGCCGCCGCGATACCTCGTCCGCTTCTGCTGGGGGAAGCTCACCATCAAGGTAGCTGGAGAGAAGGAGGAGATCGTCGTCTGGGTGAGCGTGCGTATGCTGTTGTGACGTGTAGAGAGGCATAATGTGTCCGATATTGGTGCTTTGGATAGGTTTTTGGGTACTACTCTCTGTAACGATAGCGCTGGGGTAAAAGTTCCGTGGTTTTGAGAAAATCGCGCAAACGAGCACGGCCACGACTAATCCGCGACTTAATCGTTCCAAGGCTGGTCTCGGTGATATCGGCAATCTCTTGATAGCTCATCCCTTGGATATCGCTCAAGACCAGGGCGATGCGCTGATCGTCGGGGAGTAGTTGGATGCCTTGCTGAATAACCGCGGCGAGTTCTTTGCGAAGCGCCACCTCGTCAGGCGACTCAGCGGTGTCTGGGGGGTCAAGGGGAAGGGGGTTATCATTCGTGTCAGAGTTATCGTGTTGAGGAGCGTTGAGTGACACCGTCGGACGGCGTTTGCGGGCGCGGAGAACATCATAGCAGGTGTTGGTGGCAATGCGGAAGATCCAAGAGCGGAAGGAACCACCACGAAAGCGCTTGAGGTTGCGGAAGGCGGAGAGAAAAGTGTCTTGGGCAGCGTCGGCGGCGGAGTCGGCATCGCCCAAAATGCGGTAGCAACTGTGGTAGATGCGCCCTTCATACCGATGGACAAGCTGATTGAACGCCGTCACATCGCCCTGCCGAGCGGCGTCTATCAACCGCTGCTCTTCATCCTCTGTCATGGTGTCTGGCTACTAGCGATCTTGCGTGTCCCTCTAGAACGGCGTCCCAAAGGGGAGAGGATATCACCTGTAAATCTCTTGTGTGCTCTTGTGCGTGCTGTCAACGCGCGGTGGCGGAGGAGCTGAGCGGCACCACCCGCGCAATCGGGGTGCAACCGGCAGTCAGCCGTTGCCCAACAGCGACAAGTGGCTCAATGGAGTCTCGCTGCACAATGATATCGGCCCGCGAGCCAAACCGCACCGTCCCAATGCGTTCTCCCGAACCAAGCGTATCACCCACCTGCACGCGGCTAGCCACCTGTCGCGAGAGCATCCCCGCCACAAGCGAGACTAAGACCGGCCCCCACGCCGTCTTAATGCCAATGTAGGTGCGGGTGTTGGAAAGGGGGGCCTCGTCCATCCAGACGGGGTGGTGATCGCCCTGTATCTGGTCAACATACTGCACTTCGCCAGCGACCGGGCTGCGGTTGACGGGAATATCAAGCGGAGAAATCATCGTGGTGATGCGGAGGGCATCGGTGTGCAAAAATCGGTGCTCGTAGACCTCATCGATCCCAAATACGGTGCCATCAGCGACCGAAAACAAGACCTTTGGATTATCAGGCGTTGTACGGTTGGGATCACGGTAGAAGAGCGCCGCCATAGCGGTAAGCGCCAGCGGAATAGGGGCAAACCGCGGACGAAGCCCCAACACAATGCCAGTAAGCCCAAGCCCGAATCCAAGCAGGGGAGCGACATCGGGGTCAAACCCGGCAATCTGATATGGTTGCTCGTCATTTTCTCGATAGATGGTGTGTTCTTGCATCCTGTTCCAATGCGTCGGACATCTTAACGATAGCTGTGATAGCTCGGGAGGCCAGAAAAGTGTAGCGCCCACACCAGAAACCTGCGGGTTTGTGCAGTTCCAGAGCGGGTTGTCGCCCCACAGCATACAGACGACGATGCACGCATGATAGCATGAAGTGGGGGGCGATGCAACTGAACAATTGCGTGGTACAATACCACAATACAGAGCATTTTTTGGAGCACAGGTGCATTGCAATGTGCATAATCCGCATTTACATGGAATAACGGGGCATTGAAACGAGAATGCAGCATACGCTCTTAAATGGTCGGTATCACCTTGAGCGGAAGGTAGGCGAGGGAGGGATGGCCACCGTCTATCAAGGCCGCGATACCCGCCTCAACCGCTGGGTCGCCATCAAAATCCTTCACACCCACTATGTTCACGACGAGGATTTTCTCTTGCGGTTTCAGCACGAAGCGCAGGCCGCCGCCACGCTCAATCATCCCAATGTAGTGAGCGTCTACGATGTGGGCCAAGATGGCGATACACACTATATCGTGATGGAGTTTGTTGATGGGACGCATCTCAAGACCATCATCAACCGCCAGGCACCGCTCAATATCGGGTATGCACTTGATATTGCCCAAGCCATTGCCCGTGGACTCCAAGCGGCACACGCGGTTGGGATGATCCACCGCGATATCAAGCCCCAAAACATCCTTGTCACCGAAGACGGCAGCGTGCGCATCACCGATTTCGGCATCGCCAAGAGCTTTCTGAGTACTGCCACCACCCAAACCGGCGTTACCTTTGGCACAGCCGACTACATCTCCCCCGAACAAGCGCAGGGGTTTGGGGCCTCTCCTCGGTCGGATATCTATTCATTGGGTGTGACGCTCTATGAGATGCTCACGGGTCGGCTGCCCTTCACCGGAGAAAGTCCCATAGCGGTGGCAACGCAGCACGTCAGCACAAAACCGCCCGCGCCTACCCAATATAATTCCCGTATCCCGCCGCAGCTTGAGCAGCTGATGATACAGATGCTGGCAAAAGACCCTGCCTTCCGGCCCACAGATGCTCAAACGTTTATCCAACAGCTCCAGCACTACCGTACGAGTGCCAATCAAGCGACTTCGGTATCGCCCTATTCTACCCCGCCCTCCTCTACCTTCCCTCCTCCTGCTGCCCGCGGTATGCACCCTGCGTCTGCCCAAGCCGCGCCAACTGGCGGCCATGTGGCTCCCGGCAAATATGCAGGAACAGCAGGAACAGCAGGAGTAGCACGAGCAAGAACCGGCAAAATGGTTCCTCCGCCGCCGCATTCTGCCGCGCGGCAACCCCCTCCAAGCCAAAGTGTCGGATGTGGACAGATTTTTGTGGGGCTGTTTATCCTGCTTGGGGTTTTTATTTTGGTGCTCTTTTTTAATAGTGGCATCCTCGATTCGCTCTTTGTGGCGGGCGCACGGCAAGATGGAACCGCCCTCCAGCCAACGCTGCCCGGCGCGGTCATCGATTCTAGCCCAGAGTTGACCTCTACCCTGTCATTAGATACGCCTACCCCGACATTCACCCCAATCCCCTTCGTTCCAACCGCAACGCCAACCCTCCAACCTACGGAGATACCCACCTCCATACCGGAGTCGCCAACGCCAACGGCCATACCCTATACCACCGTCCCCGATATCACTGGTTTGCCGGAGGGGGAAGCACAGCAAATGCTTGATGCGCAGGGGCTTGTGCCGGTTTTTCTCGATTCGCGCTATAGTGATACGGTGCCTAAGGGCGCGGTGATGCAGCAGGAAGTGCCGCCACAAACGCAGGTCTTGGCAGGAACCGATATCCCGTACATCGTGAGCCTTGGGCCAGACCAGTCGGTGGTTGAGATACCAGATGTCACGGGGCTGCGGCTTGAGAGGGCCAAAAAAGAGCTGGTATTACGCGGGTTGTCAGTCAAAACGTATGAAGAGGGGCATCCCAATGTGACTGAAGGGTTTGTTATTCGGCAGGAACCCACCTCTGGCCTGCGCGTTGAGCAGGACGAAACGGTGTTTTTGGCCGTGAGCGTGGGCGATAAAGTCCGTATACCCAATTTGCTCAAGAAGAGTGAAGATGAAGCAAAAGCCATTCTTGAGTCAACCGACGGGCTGTCGTGGTCGTGGAGCGATTACCAAGGCCGAGACAAACTTGGCGCTCAATATGATATCATTTCGCCAGGCACCGTTGTGAGTACGGATCCCCAAAAGGATGAATGGGTGTCGCGCGGTACCGGTGTGACCCTTGGCGTGCGTGAATATAGCTATTCTCCTACCACGCCGCTCGTGCCGCTACCCTAGCCGATAATTTTGCAGGAGTGGCTCTATAGCCACCAACATTTCTAATGTTTCTAACGTTCCTAACGTTTTCAACGTTTCTATATCGTCAAGCACAGAAGTATACAGAGAATGGAATTCATGAAGTCTTTTTTGGAACAAACCGATATTGCAGATATTGCAGAAAAGGTGGATCGTGGCGAACGCTTGAGTTTTGAGGATGGCGTTCGGCTGTATAAAACAGAACATGTCCTTGCCGTGGGGATGCTCGCCGACGCAGTCAACCAGCGCCGCAATGGCAAGCGCGTCTACTTTGTCCAAAACCGGCACATTAACCTGACCAACATCTGCGCTGCGCACTGTAGCTTTTGCTCATTCCGGCGCAATGCCGATGACCCCGATGCCTATGTATTGAGTGTTGATGAAGTGATCGAGCGCGCCACCCAAACCGCAACCGAAAATACCAGAGAATTTCACATTGTCAGTGGCCTGCACCCCGATTTGGGCCTTGACTACTACTGCGGGATGGTAAGCGCCCTCAAAGAACGCTTCCCCAACGTTCATATCAAAGCATTTACCGCGGTCGAGGTCGATTATCTGGCCCGTCTCTGCGGCATTGATTGGAAAGACATCCTCCAAGAGCTGCGCAACGCCGGTCTTGATGCGATGCCGGGCGGCGGCGCAGAGATCTTCCATCCGCGCGTCCGCCGGAAGATCTGCCCGGAGAAGGTGGTGGCGAATGGGTGGCTTGCCATCCACGGGATTGCTCACGAGTTGGGCCTCAAAACCAACGCCACGATGCTCTACGGGCATATCGAAGGGCCAGAAGACCGCGTTGACCACTTGATGCGTCTGCGGCAGCAGCAGGATGAGACAGGCGGGTTTGTTGCCTTTGTACCGCTTGCCTATCACCCAGAAAACAACAATCTTGGCCGCGTCCGCAAGCTCCAGTTTACGACGGCGTTTGAAGACTTGCGGAGTGTGGCCGTCAGCCGGTTGATGCTTGACAACTTCCCGCATATCAAGGGCTATTGGGTGATGCTGACGCCCAAAATCGCCCAACTCTCGCTGTCGTGCGGGGTCAGCGATATCGACGGGACGGTGGTGGAGGAGCATATCTACCACGACGCCGGCGCAAGTACCGAACAAGGCATCGACCGCAGCTACCTCATCCACCTGATACAAAAAGCAGATAAGCAGCCGGTTGAACGCGACGCGCTCTATCAAGAAGTCAACGGCTTTTAGGCTAGTGGCCTCTCACCCTACTAACCCTTTAGGCTCATGGCCATCGGAACCATATTCCATGATCACGCTAGGCACATACAACTACCTGAACATCCAACCAATCGCATATGGGCTTGAGCGGCAACTTCCTGCTGCCATCGGTATGCTGCGGGGCGTGCCAACGGCCATCAACCGTGCGCTTCTCACGGGAGATATCGCCATTGGCCCTATCTCATCGTATGAGTTTGCCAGCAATGCCCACGATTTGCTCTTGGTTCCTGGTCTCTCGATTGCAACATTTGGCGCTGTGAATAGCGTGATGCTCTTCTCGTGGCGTCCTGATCCTCGTGAACTTGACGGGGCACCAGTTGCATTGACCGATCATTCGGGGACAAGCACCAACCTCCTCCGCGTCCTCTGCGAGCAGCATTACCACATTGAGCCGCAGTGGTACCCACAGCCGCAGGACTTGGATACCATGCTTTCTGCGTGCGACGGCGCATTGCTCATTGGCGACCGGGCACTCTATGAAGGCGTGACGCGCCGCCACATCGATGAGCGGGGGATGCCCTACTGCTTCGATTTGGGCGACGAGTGGCTCAAACTCACTAGTCTCCCCTTCACCTTTGCGGTATGGGCAGTACGGCGCGATTGCGAGGAGGAGGTGCGCAACTCAGGCGTCATCCAAACGCTCTACGAGGCGAAATGGAAGGGCTTGCGTGCCCTTGAGACGATTGCGAAGGACTACGCCCCCAAAATCAACCTGCCAGAGGGAGTGTGTCTCCGATATCTGCAAAATTTGCGGTATCACCTTGATGTCCACGACATTATCGGGCTGCAGACATTCTTGCGCTATGCTATCCCCTCTTTTTCGTGGGATAGCGTGCGTGAGATAGCGGTATAAGGGAGGGATCAGATGCACGATCATCAGCACGATGCGCACACCCCTCCCCCTCGCACCCCTATCAACACGATCCTGGCACTTGAAACGTCGTGCGATGAGACGGCTGCGGCGGTCATCCGCGATGGGAAGACAATTCTTGCCAACGTGGTTGCCTCTCAAATGGAGATGCATCAGCGGTATGGCGGGATCGTGCCAGAGGTGGCATCGCGGCAGCATATCCTCAGCCTTGTCCCCGTGCTGCAAGAAGCGTTAGGTGCGGTGGAAGGCGGGTGGGGGGCGATAGATGCGGTGGCGTCAACCTACGGGCCGGGCTTGAGCGGGGCGCTGCTGACCGGCCTCAATGCGGCGAAGGCGATTGCGTGGCAACGGGGGTTGCCCTTCATTGGGGTCAACCACCTAGAAGCGCATATCTACGCAAATTGGCTTACCCCAGAACCGACGGGCAAGGCCGATTCGGCTCAACCCAATGGCGAGATTACCTTTCCCGTTGTCGCGCTCATCGTCAGCGGGGGTCATACCATGCTCACCCTGCTGACAGACCACGGTGCATACCAGCTCTTGGGCCAAACCCGCGATGATGCGGCGGGAGAAGCCTTCGACAAGGTCGCACGTATCCTCGATTTGGGTTATCCGGGCGGGCCGGTGATTGAGCGCGCCGCCCGCGATGTGACCACCTGCCCGCTGCGTCTACCACGGGCGTGGCTGCGCGATACGTATGATTTCTCATTCAGCGGCCTCAAGACGGCTGTCCTGCATACGGTGCAATCGCAGCGGAGTAGTGCTGTCCTCCCTCCCCCCACTCCCGCGGGCACAGAGGGCAGCAAGCCTATCAGCCCATTCGCCAAGCAGGTGGCCTATGCATTTCAGGAGTCGGTCGTGGATGTGCTGGCGACGAAGACCATCCGTGCGGCAGAAGAGTTTGGAGCCGCAGAGATCGTGTTGGCGGGCGGGGTGGCGGCAAATACGCGGTTGCGGGAAGAATTACATCGCCGGTCGGGCATCCCTGTCCGGTGCCCGCCCCTCTCCCTCTGCACGGACAATGCGGCGATGGTCGGGGCAGCGGCATACTACCGTTCCCAACAAGGTATATCACACCCGTTGGATCTCGACGTTGAGCCAAACCTACGCCTACGCAGTACCTCGTAGGCATGGGTGTGGGGAAAATACGGCTCTGTATTGCTTAGTAGCTGTTATTGTGGGGCTATGCGAGAGATGAGCAGCGAGACCACAGTGCTGCACGGGCGACATCGGGTTTGTTGGTCATAATGCCGGACGCGCCCCACATGGCAAATTGCCGCATGACAGTTGGGTCGTCGACTGTCCACACATAGACATCGTAGCCCGCTTGCCGCACCTGGGGGATTAATAGCTGGAGGAGAGGCAGGTGCGCTGAAGGGTGCCACGCCGTGGCGTTGATGGCACGCAGGTAGGGGAACGGCCACAGGCCGCGTAGGCCGGGACGTAGCCCCTTGTGCCCCACCAACGCCCCCCGACGTATCATCGGGGCGCAGCGAGAAAGATATTCCATTTCCGACTCGTGAAATGACGAGAGAATAACCATCTCGGCGATGGCGTGGCTTTGTACTATCTCCACCACCTGGTCAGCTATTCCCACTTGCTTGATTTCAATATTGAGCGGCATGCCGTGTTCGCGGGAAAAGGTACACGCCTCGTCAAGGGTTGCAATGCGCTCGCCCTGGAGATCGAGTGTTTGGAGGAAGGGCCAAGAGCAGTCTTCAATGCGGTAGGGTTGATCATTCCACCGCATGGTCGTGTCGTCATGGAAAACAATCAGCGTCCCATCCGCACACCGGCGGACATCAAGCTCAATCATGGTAGCACCTTGCTCAAACGCCTGCTGAAAGGCGGCAAGGGTGTTCTCAGGAGCATACGCAGACGCTCCACGATGACCAATAATAGCGATCATACATACTTTCTATTGGGAGAGATCTACCAGGTTAGAGAATTTGTCAGCTACCCAGAGCTAAAGCACCTGGGCTTGTGCTCGCTCCTCCACCCGT
>CAZGLO010000020.1:0-40816 GCA_964526735.1 uncultured Chloroflexaceae bacterium
CCCACCGCTGAAAGCGGGTGGGTTTCCCGCCCTGAAGGGTAAACATCTATGAGAGCCGGACGACGGTTGTCTCCGAAGCAATGCACTCTACGGCGTCGTGGGTGATAAGCCCCCCGCCGACGGTAGTGGCATCAGCGCTGCCGCACGCCACCCCAAAGCGCAATGCCGCCTCGAGGGAGTGGCCCTGCAACAGCATCGTGGCCAGCCCTGCCAGCAACGAATCGCCACAGCCGATGGTGCTAACCACCTTTTGTGGCGGTGCACTCGCCCACCACACGCCCGTATCGTCTATGGCAAGCGCTCCATCGGCCCCCATCGTCACCACACCAAGCGCAATTTCTCGTCGTCGTAGCTCGTACAGCGCAGCGACCGCCTCTTCAGTGGTGGTGATAGGGCGTTCAAGCACGTCGCTTAGCTCTTCGTTGTTTACTTTTATCCCATAGGGAACGGCATCAAGCGCGGTATGCAGGGATTGCTTGCTCGTATCGACAATCACTCGGCATCCGGCCATTTCCAGCCCGCGGATCAGTGCTGTGATCCCCATTGGCGGGACACCCGGCGGGATACTCCCACAGATGGCGGCCAATGTCATATCGCTTGCTGCGGCGGTTGCCGTTTCGACAAACCGCTCCCAATCATCTGGGGTCAAGGGCGGGCCGTGCTCATCAAGCGGCGTGGCTTCGTGCGTGTAAGAATCGACGACGAGGATGCACGTGCGGGTTTCGCCCTCTGCCATCCAGCTCCACGCGCCTTCCATGCCTTCCTGCTCGGCAAGATACGCAATGTACCGCCCAGTATAGCCTCCCAACGGAGAGCAGACACGGAAGGGGTGGCCAAGGGTTTTGGTAGCGCGCGCCACATTCAGCCCCTTCCCGCCCGGAGCCACGACCACCTGTTCTGCCCGCTGCCGCTGGCCAATACATAGATTGTTGATGACCATGGTACGGTCGAGGGCGGGGTTTGGCGTGAGTATCAAAAACATCGTTTCCCCTGTCGCTCTACGCTTCATTGCTTGCAACCGTGTTTGCAAACTACAGAGGAGCATTGTACCATGCACCCACATGTACCCAAGCGACATAGCACAAATCAAGTCCGAGCCAACATCCTTATAAACACCTTATAAACACCTTATAAACACCTTGTAACACCTTGTAACACCTTGATCGTCAAGATTGTCCCACAGTATCCCGCTTGCTTGTGAAGAGCTTGGGGATGATAGGCTGGATAGTTATGCCCCACCAACACCTTGATGATATCACACTCTACTATGAATGGCATGGTCAAGAGCAGGGAGAGCCGCTTGTCTTTATCAATGGACTGCTTGCCGACACGACGGCGTGGGCATTCCAATTGCCAGCGTTTACGGATCACTTCCGCGTCCTGCTCTACGACTGCCGCGGGCAGGGGAAATCGGACAAGCCTGCAACCCCCTACCGCCCTTCCGACCACGTACAAGACCTCCTTGCTCTCCTAGACGCCCTCAATGTTGAACAGCCGCACGTTGTGGGTCTTTCGAATGGCGGTGCCATCGCGATGACCTTTGCGGCGCGCCACCCCCACCGCGTCAATCGACTTGTCTTATCTGATACCTACGCGGCGGTCGATGATATCTTGCAGGCCAAAGTAGCCGGGTGGCTCAAGGCATTGGAGGCAGGTGGGCCAGTTGCACGGTTCGATGCGGCCATCCCGTGGATTTGGGGGAATGATTTCCTCGCAAAGAATGGGCCGGTGGTTGAGGGGCTGCGGAAAAAAGCCGCCCAAGGGGATGTCGACGCTATTCGATCCCTTATTATTGGCTCCAAAGAGCACGATATGCGTTCTCATCTTACCGCCATCACTGCACCAACGTTGGTGATGGTCGGCGAGGAAGATCTCCTCACCCCGCCGTGGTATGCCAGAGCACTTGCGGCAGCTATCCCCAATGCCAGCCTTGCCCTGATTCCGGGGGCGGGCCATGCCCCCACCATCGAACGCCCGATACTCTTTAACGCATTGGTACGGGCATTTCTTATACAACAGAAGAGCAGAGGGGAAAACCAATGAGTTCTGCACCCCCCCCCCCACATGCCGCCGATGGCGCGGTAGATTGGTTAGCACGGCGGGCCGTCCTCTCGCCCAACCGCATCGCCTTGATCGACGCCCATACTGGCGAAGAAGTTACCTATGCCGAGTGGAACCAACGAGCAAACCGCCTCGCCAATGGGTTCCACCGTATGGGGCTGCGCAAGGGCGACCGCGTGGCCATCCTCGCCACCAACTGCCTTGAATACCTCGATACGCTGTTTGCCTGCCAGAAGACAGGCATCATCCTACAAGCCCTCAATTGGCGGCTGGCGACGGTTGAATTGGAACAGCTTATCCAAGGGGCCACCCCGCAAGCCCTCATCTATAGCAAGGAGTTTGGGGAACTTGTGGCCGAGATGAGCGAGTATGGGCGCGTTGTTATTAACCACCTCATCGCCATAGACACGCCCGCCGCAGAGCACCACAAACCATGGCGAGATATCGTGGCCCGCGAACGCGATACCCTCACTCACGCGCCCTCGCTCTCGATGGACGACACATGGGCACTTTGCTATACCGGCGGCACGACCGGCCTGCCCAAGGCGGCGATGCTAACCCATGGAACGGTCACATGGAATGCGATCAACACCGTCACGAGTTGGGAATTGTGTGCCAATGACGTGACGATCCTCAATCTACCGCTCTTCCACACGGGCGGGATGAATGTCTTTACCACGCCGTTGGTGCATGCGGGCGGGTGTTCCATCGTCTGCGGCGGGTTCGATATCGACCAAGTATTTGACCTCTTCCGCGACCGCGGCGTGACGGTGTTTGTGGGAGTACCCACGATGCTCATTATGATGCAGCAACACCCCCGCTGGGAAACCGCCGACTTCCGCCATTGCAAAGCGATTTTCAGTGGCGGGGCATCGTGTCCCCTCCCCGTCATCAACCGTTTCCTTGACAAGGGCGTCTGCTTCAAGACGGGCTATGGCATGACCGAAGCAGGCCCCAATACCTTCTGGATGCCTGATAGCGAGGTGCGGCGCAAGGCAGGGTCTGTTGGCTTCCCGCTCTTCCACATCCAAATCAGGATTATGAACGAGGAGGGCCAAGAATGTGGGCCGGACGAGGTAGGAGAGCTGCATATCAGAGGCCCCCATGTCATCCGCTCCTACTGGAACAACCCGGGCGCAACCAGAAAAGCGATTGTTGATGGATGGCTGCGTACGGGTGATCTTGCCCACCGCGATGAGGAAGGGTATACCTACATCGTTGGCCGCAGCAAGGATATGATTATCTCTGGCGGCGAAAATATCTATCCGGCTGAAATCGAGAGCGCGTTGCTTGGGCACGATGCCGTGGCAGAAGTGGCGGTGATTGGCGTGATTGATGCCACATGGGGCGAAGTAGGGCGAGCGGTGGTGGTGCTTGCTCCCAACGCCCACGTCAATGCAAATGAACTGCTTGATTACATCCGGCCATCGCTTGCCCGCTACAAGATTCCGAAGTCGGTCGTCTTTGTGAACGAGCTTCCGAAGACGGGCGCAGGTAAGATAGATAAAAAAGCCCTCGAACGGCAATACGGAGGCAAATCATGAGACACCTTTCTCTCTCCCTCGCAGCTAGTCTCATTTTGTTCGCAAGTTTCGTTGCTGCGGCAGCTCTATGGCAACGCCATGTATCAGCGCACCCCCTCGCCACCACCGTCAAAACGGGATACATCACCCAGCCCGAAACCTGGAGAAGGCGAGATAGCCCATTCATTCTGACAAGCGATGTGGTCGTTTCGCCTTCCGCCGTGTTGACGATTGAGCCGGGCGCAATTGTGAAAGGGCAATCAGGCACGGAATTGCGGATAGTGGGCGAATTGCGGGCCACCGGCACACTGACTGACCCCATTGTCTTCACATCGGAGCAAAACTCTGGCATAGGGCAATGGTCGGGGCTGGTGTTTGATGGAGGGAAAGGGCATCTCAAGCATACGGCGGTGCGCTACGGTGGCCAGGTAAATAGCCTTGGCGTCCTATCGAACATCTCTATACGTGATGCCCCCGCTACATCGCCAATCATCATAGAAGATAGCTACGTCATCACAACCACCGCCTACGGTATTTATGTCAACAATGCGACGTTGGCGCTCACGCGGACAACATTCTTTGACAACGGCACCGACCCAAACGGCCACTATGTTATCTACATGGCGGGTGATAGCGAGTCGTTGTCGCTGGAAGAGAATATATTTCGCACCAATGCCCGCAATCGTATCTGGCTTGACGGCGGGACGATTACGGTCGCCACTCCGGAGGAAGAGCCTTATGCCAACGGCTCCGACACCGTGTGGACACTCGCCCCGCAACAAGGGCTTGAGGGGTATGAAGTTGGGGCAATGTGGCTTATCCCGCCCGATCATACACTCAAGGTATGGCCACATACCACGGTTATGGGCACAACTGTTGGTGGGCTGCATATCCAGGGGCATCTGGAGGCGGTTGGCACAGAGACCGCGCCGATCACCTTCACCTCTTCAATTGACCACGACAAAGAGGAGTGGGTCGGCATGTTTTTCGACGGCACTCGCGGCGAAGGAACAGGCACGCTGACCTATGTCAAGGCGGGGCGGGCTGGTAGCAAAAACCCCCTCACCAGCGGGTTCAGCAATATTATCGCGTATAAAGTGGCCAATGGGTCGGTATCAATCAAGAACAGTACGCTGTTCAATAGCGCCAACTACGGGTTTCTTGGCAACGATAAGCCGGATCGGGCAGTGCACGCCATCGATAGCAATGTCTCGCTTGAGAACGTCATTGTGGAGCAGAACGGTAATACCGATAAGGACTATGCGCTGCTTGGGGATGGTGGAGAGACGAAGGTGACTGTGCTTGGGTCGTTGATACGCAATAATGGCGGTATCGGGATTGGTATCAAGCAAGGGACGATGCGTGTTGAGTCGTCAAAAATCGAGTCTAACTATGATGGTATCCGGGTTGAGGGCGGCACCATTGTCATTACCAACTGCTCTATCCTAGATAATAAAGTATACGCAGTCCGCAACCCCGCCTCGCAAGAGATAGACGCACGCCACAATTGGTGGGGCAGCGCCGATGGCCCTCCTGCCACGCCACCACCCACACCCGAAAACCAAAATCTCGTGGATGAGCAGGTGCTCTATGACCCGTGGTTGGAGTCGGTTCCTGTCACGCCGACGCCCACCTCCACCCCAACCGCAACCCCGCCACCACACGACCCTACCACGGTCTTTCTGCCTCTTGTATATAAAGAATAGGGAAACGCTAGAGAAAGGTCGATATGTCGCAGATAACCCACCTAGACGGGATTAGGACAAACACCGTCGCCACGCCACGCGGACGGTTTCACATCCTCGAAACGGGGTCGCCTGAAGGCAATCTTGTCCTGCTTATTCATGGCAACCTCTGTTCGTCGGTGTTTTGGGAAGAGACCATGTGTGCGCTCCCGCCCAACCTGTGGATCGTCGCACCAGATATGCGCGGCTACGGGGAGAGCGAAACATTGCCGGTCGATGCGGTTCGCGGCTTGCGCGACTTCAGCGATGACATTGCGAGTATTGCCAATGCGCTGGGAAAGAGTTCATTTCACCTCGTTGGCCACTCATTGGGCGGCACTATCACGATGCAATATGCGGTTGATTATACGCCAACGCTCCAAAGCCTGACTCTCATTGCGCCTGGCTCTCCCTACGGTTTTGGCGGTACGCGGGATAATGAGGGGACGCCATGTTGGCCAGACTACGCTGGTTCTGGCGGCGGGTTGATCCACCCCGAGCTGCTGCAACGGCTCCGCGACCACGACCGCAGCGAGGAAAATCCCTTCTCTCCGCGCACGCTCCTCTGCACCCACCTCTGCAACCCTCCATTCCGTCCACCACGTGAGGATATGCTTGTCGAGGCGATGTTGCTGATGAGCACCAGCGACGACAACTATTCCCGCGATATGCTGCCGTCGAGTAACTGGCCCGGGTTTGCGCCGGGGACGCGCGGCGTCAACAATGCACTCAGCCCCAAATACTGCGATATCAGCAGCTTGGCCACGCTCTCGCCCCCCATCCCTATCCACTGGATACGCGGCACGGAGGATCATGTCGTCTCCGACGCCTCCCGCTCTGAACCAGGAACGTTGGGTGCGCTTGGCCTCATCCCCAATTGGCCCGGCAACGAGGTTTATCCTTCGCAGCCGATGGTCAGCCAAACACGGGCCGTGCTAGAGCGGTACAAGCAACACGGCGGTACCTATCAGGAGCATATCATTGACGGGGTGGGGCATATGCCGCATATTGAAGCACCCGACGCCGTCAACCCTCTCTTACAGCGCATTCTGACCTAGTCTCAACAGCAGGAGATTGACGGCGGGAAACCGTTGATGGTTAGGAGGGGATATGTTGGGGCACCCGCAGCAACGCGGCGATCATATCCTTGACCTGTATTGGCTTACTGATGTAGTCATTCATGCCCGATTCCAGGCACCGTTCTTTGTCACCCTCCATGGCGTGCGCGGTCATTGCAATGATGTGTGGCTGGCGGATGGAAGGCCATATCGAGCGGATACGGCGTGTGGCTTCCATCCCATCCATTTCTGGCATCTGCACATCCATAAAAATGACGTGGTAGAAGCGTTGTTGAATGGCCGTCAACACTTCTTTGCCATTGGCGGCCACATCGGCGCGATATCCCATCTTTTCCAGCAACCGCAATGCGACTTTCTGGTTCACCATATTATCTTCGGCAAGCAAGATACGCAAAGGATGGTGTTGGGCCATAGCAGGGTCTATCTGGAGAGGCCGCTGCTTTACCTTTTCGTGTAATCTGTTGGAGTGATTGGAGTGGTTGAGCTGTTCAGGCTGTTCAGGCTGTTCAGGTCGTTTGGCTGACCGCTGATCAACATCTTCATACTGGTTATATTCGCCAAAGAATGATCTTTTTGGAGTAAAGAGGGAGATGAGAGCGTGGTAGAGTTGAGAGGGCTTGATGGGCTTGATTAAAAATACTGCGCACCCCAGCTCATCGGTGTGACGCCCCTCGCCACTGGCCCCCTTGGGTACCCATATAATCAACGGCATTTGCTTGGTAAAGGGCTGTATGCGTATCTGAGATGCCAACGTGACGCCATCCACACCCTCGGAGTACATATCTATCACCCCCACATCAAACGAGTGCTTTTGGAGGTGTTCAAGGACTTCGGAAATCGAAGACACCTCATCTGCTATCATACCCCACGTCTTCATATACCGACCTATTACGCAGCGATGCGTCGGATTGTCGCCCACAATCAGCGCACGTTTCTCACTCAGAAACGGGTGAACAGAAGACAAAAACGTGCATATATCTTGTGTTTCTACCTGCGCCCAGAAGGCAAAATGAAACGTTGATCCGACCCCTTCCTCGCTCTCTGCCCACATTGTCCCACCCATCAGCTCTGCCAACCGCTTGCTAATCGCCAAGCCGAGACCTGTCCCGCCATACTTCCGTGTCATAGAGGCATCTGCCTGGCTAAATGACTGAAAAAGGCGAGACATCTTCTCTGCAGAGATGCCAATCCCCGTATCTCGAACAGCGACATGGTACATAACAACGTTATCTTGGGGAAGCCATCGCGGGGCGGGGTATTCTTCTATCTGCGAAAGATCGCGGCACAGCGATGCCGTCACCACAACCTCGCCCTCATTCGTAAACTTAACAGCATTACTGAGGAGATTGACCAGAATTTGCCGCAATCGTGTCACATCTCCGACCAACATCGTCGGCGTATGGTCGTCGATCAGGTAGAGAAGGTTGAGATCCTTCTCCACCGCCGTAGGCGATATAAGGTCGAGGGATTCTTCAATGCACTGCCGTAGGTCGAAAGGATGTTGTTCTAGCTCAAGTCGGCCCGCTTCGATTTTGGAGAAGTCGAGGATATCATTGATGATGGACAAGAGCGCATTACTGCTCGTGCGGCTTGTCTCAACGAAGTCAAACTGCTCTGCCGTCAACTCGGTATCAAGCAGCAGGTTGGTCATCCCGATAATCGCATTGAGCGGTGTGCGGATTTCGTGGCTCATGTTGGCCAAGAACTCCGATTTGGCTTGCATGGCGGCTTCTGCTGCCTTGACCGCCTCTTGTTGAGCAGCTTCGGCCTTCATCCGCTCGGTGATATCCGCCGCAATGCCTATCATCCCTGTAATTTCATTGCCGTCGTTGTAGAAGGGCGTGAAGCGCAACTCCAACGTGTGTTCGCCAATCGGCAACAGCGAGGTGATATGCTCGCCAGCAAGAGCACGTTGTATATCCTCCAGCCGGTCGGGGTAGGTCATCTCATACCACTCAAAGAGGTTCATGCCAAGCTGCAGGGTGTGGTTGATAATCTGTTGTTCTTTGCCCTCCAACAGCGTGATCACCCCTTGTGTATCGGTCGCAAGCAGGATGATGGGAGCATTGGAGACGACTGTCTGCACCAGCCGCTCACTCTTGTGCAGTGCTTCTTCTGACCGCCGCCGCTGGACAGTCAATGCATAGATGTAGGCAAGCCGCTGGATAAGCATCAAATCGCGTTCGGTATACTCTTCTTGCGGGTTGACGAAGGCAACCAGGCCCAACAACGTATCACCAAACATTGCAGGCGCAGAGAGAAACCGCTCCACCGGAATATGGCCTTCGGGAACACCGGTTGAACGGGCGTCGTGGTGAGGATGATTGATTAACATCGGCTCACGGTGTCGCAATACCCACCCCCACATGCCGGTAAACTCTCGAAAGACAAACTCTTTGTTTTCTACCTGGCAAATATTCCAGATTTCGCGGGTCAGAGTGGGAACAATAAGGTGCCCCGTCTGGCTATCGATGTAACCAACCAAGCCAAACATGCTCCCAGTGAGCTTCTGACCAGCGTGCAGCACCATCCACGAGATATCTTCGAGCGTGGCGGAGGAGAGCAACGCCTTGGAGAGATCTGCCATCGCTGCATTGATACTGGCCTCTTTGGCAAGCGCGTGTTCGGCCTGTTTGCGTTCGGTGATTTCGCGTTGTGCTTCGGCAAAGAGGCGAGCATTGGCCAGCACGAGCGCCGCCCGGTCGCACACGTCCTGCAGAAAGACTTGATCCGTAAGAGTATAGGGTGTTAACGATGAGCAGCGCAGCATATTGACCACTCCGATCACTCGTCCTTGCGTGCAAAGAGGAGCCATCAAGATACTTGTGACTTCCAATTGCTGTAAGTAGGCGAGAAGCTCGGATTTAATATTGTCAAGGTGGTTATAATTGTCCAGCTGCTCTATCAAAATGGGACGCATTTGCTGGATGATGATGCCAGACAGGCCCTCATCCGACCGTTGCGGCACCGCTCCTAAGATGCTTTGCATCGTCGAAATCATCTCTGGGTTGGGATGATAGACCGCCGCGACATTGAGCCACTTCCCGTCATCCGAAAGGATACGGATAATGCATGCGTTGCCAAGGAGCAGAGAAAGACGTTGCGCAACCGTCTCAAGCACCGTGTGATAGTCTAGACTGCCCTCGTCAAGCGCCTGCGATATCTCTATGAGCATCTCTGCGTGGTCGGCCTTGTTTCGCATTTGCTCTTCGCGGGCGCGTTGGTTGGTAACATCCCGCACCACACACGCAATCCCGGTCAATTCTCCCGTAGGGCCATCATGAGGGCCATCATGAGGGTTGTCATGAGGGTTGTCATAGAGTGGCGTCAGCACCATGTGAGCATAGAACGACCGCCCTTGCTTGGTAAACTGTGGGTGCGAAAGCTCGTACCGCCCGCGGGCGATTGTCGTCTCTAGCCACTGCTCAACCACTCTCTGCTGTTGTTCGGGGCGCGAGAGGAAGAGAGAGAGCGGATGACCAATAACCTCGTGCTCTTGATACCCGTACGACTGCTCTGCACCCGGGTTCCAGTTGGTGATGATGCCAGATGGATCAAGCCGGATGATGGCATAGTCGCTGATCCCGTTGATGAGCGAGCGAAACTGCGATTCGCGACGTAACATAGCCAATTCAGTCGTCTTGCGCTCGGAGGTGTCACGGTGCTGGACAAGCACACCGTCTTCCAAAGAGGAAGGCACCATGCAGATCTCTACCCAACACCGAAATGAGGAACATTGATCGAAGGAGGAAACAGGAGAACTCATCACCAAATATTCGCGTTCAAAACGGTTTCGTTCACCTGCCAATATCGCCTGCATTCCCTCTTCAAGGGCACGGATATCGTGCTCACTCAACGCCATGTGAGAGTGGAGAACACTGAAATACTGTTTTTCTATGGCTTCTCCAAACCACGCACAAGCGGTTTTGTTTTGTCCTTGAATAGTGCCATGACTATCAAGGAGCACGATTGCGTCTGGCAACATATCGAGAATAAATTGGAGAGGTTGGGGGCTATTGGAAGACATCATAGTATCACCGCCGACTCTTACGCGCTTCTTCGTTCTTTCTTGCAATAATCAAAAATCTGTATTATCATTCAATTCCAGGGCTGCTGTCATACCGCCTATTGTCTCGGAGACGGCTCTGCCGTCGCGCCAGGGACAAGCCGCCTGACTTTATTCAGTGCGGTATATGACTATCATCAAGACAATCATCTATCATCAAGACAGTCATCGCCAATGGGCAATAATAACGTAAACGTACTTCCCTCCTCTATGGTACTCTTTACCTCAATCCGACCGCGGTGTTGTGAGATGATCCGTTGGCTAAGAGCAAGCCCCACCCCTGAACCGTCCGATTTCGTCGTAAAAAAAGGATCGAAGATACGTGCTTGAACAAGGGGGGTCATACCGCAGCCAGTATCTGCGATTTCGACCATCACCATCGCTTCTTCACTGTTTTGTGGTACCCCTTGTTTGTTGCGTCCATTCTTTTGCAGCACACCAGTGTGGGATGCGACGCCGACGGGGGCCATCTGCACTGTCCGAACAGACAACTTCCCGCCATCGGGCATTGCATCAATAGCATTGAGAATGATGTTGAGCAGGACTTGGGTCAGATGGTTGGCATAGCCGCAGATGGGAGGAAGATTGGAGTGAAGTTCGACGTTGGTTTCGATGCCATGGTTGGTGAGTGTTCCTCCAGTCAGCAAGAGTACCCGTTCGACCAGCCCATTGATATTGATTGGAGATAATGTAGCCTCTTCCTCTAAATGACGCAAGTCTAGCAGTTGTCGAACGATGGTACTGATGCGCCGCAACTCCTCACGCGCAAGCTGAAGATAGCTCTTCCGCTGTACTTCTTCGGCCTGCTGGGCCAAGTAGAGACAGTTCTGGATTGATTGGAGGGGGGTGTTGATCTCATGGGCGACGATAGCCGCCAAACGGCCTCGTGCGGCAAAGTTCTCATTTTGGATGGCAAGTGTTTCGAGGTGGAGCTGTTCGGTAATATCAACGACATGGACAATCACCTGGTCAATCGCTTGGTGAAGGCCAAATAGGGGCACCACTTGGATATCAAGCGTGCGAGGTTGCTCATCGCGGCCCGTGTATGACTCACGGAAGTGGCGGGCACGGCCATCGGAGAGCGACCGGATAGCAGGCCGGGCGGGGAAGGGGGGCGTACTCTTGGCACAGATCTCCTTCCATCGCTTTCCGACAATCTGGGAGATATCCACATTGAGGAAGCTGCTCATCGCTTGGTTGCAAACTAAGACTGTCCCCTCGCTATCGAGCAGGACAAAGCCATGTTCCAAGCCATCGAAGAGCAGCCGCAACATATCGCGGCTCCGACGCAGTTGCTCTTCCCGGTCTCGCAATGTTGCCTCAACACGCTTACGTTCGGTGATATCGCGCACAATAAGCTGGATAGCTGCCGTTCCATTCCAAGAGACATGGCCTGCATTGACCTCAACTGGAAAACAGGTTCCATCTTGGCGCACAAAACCCGTCTCAAAGCGCGCAACGTGAGATTCATTGACAATGACATTATCAAGCGACTCGACACAATGAATGTTTTCGCCCTCTGCTATGAAGTCACACACCTGGCGGCCAAGGATGACATCGCTCGAATTGAGCCCCAGCATCTGTCGCATAGCAGAGTTGGCCAATAGGACAAAACGATGCGTGTCAACAATCGCTATCCCATCGGGAGCAAGCTCCGTCAGGCGCTCAAACTTGGCCCGCTCAGACATCAACCGTCGGTAGCGGTTCAGGCGGGTGATCGTCCGTACCCGCGCCCGCAATTCTACTGGATCGAAGGGCTTAGAAACAAGGTCATCAGCACCTGCTTCTATCCCCAACAGCCGCGAGTCCCGGTCTCCCAACGCGGTCACCATAATCACAGGAACTTCGGCGAGATGCGGGTCGGCCCGGAGATGGCGGCACACCTCAAATCCATCCATGTCGGGCATCATGACATCGAGGAGGATGAGATCGGGGGTGACAAGGGTGGCTTGTTTGAGTGCTTCTTCTCCACTGCTGGCAAAAACAAGGTGGTATGGAGCAGCATGCAGCAATGTACCAAGGGTCTTCCGACCAAAAAGCTCGTCATCGACAATCAAAATCGTGCTAACTTCCATCGTATGCTCCAATACATTTGTGTGCGCAATAGCGGGAGACGGTAGATAGGTAAGACGAGTAAGGATGAATAAGACAGATTAAGATGGATAGTATTGATGAGTGCTTCCTTTCTATAGTACCAGATATAGCACTCGTTGGTTGTGTTGATCATCCCACTGCACACAGATAGCAATAAAACAGACGATAGAACTTAGGTGGCTATGCACCATTCAGGACATCAGCACGCGCTACATTCGGTGATATTTTTCCCCCTCCTCAATAAAGTCAACACTATAAACGGACACCCGGTTGCGGCCATGTTCTTTGGCGTGGTAGAGGGCATCGTCAGCCTGCTGTATCAAGCTTCCCAGGGTCACCTCTTCTTCATTGGCCTCGGTACTCGACACCCCTGAACTGATACGCAGGCTGAGGCAGCTTGAGTCGGGGAGCGTATAGCAGAGCGATGCCACTCGTTCGCGAACGCGCTCGGCAACTTGCCGCGCGGTGTCAAGGGGGGTGGCCGGAAGCACCAGGATAAACTCCTCCCCGCCCCAGCGCCCTGCGAGATCGTAGGGTCGTTTGCCCTGCGAGATTGTATTAGCGACCATCCGCAGCGCTTGATCGCCAATAAGGTGGCCATGTTGGTCATTGACATCCTTAAAATGGTCAATATCAAGCAGAACAAGGCTAAGCGGCTGTTTATCACGGCGAGCACGCTCAAGCTCTACCTGAGCACGTTCATACACCACCCGGCGGTTGAAAAGGTTGGTGAGGCTATCGTAGGTGGCCATAATATGGAGCTGGTTGAGCGACTCGCGCAGCCGCGTCTCCAGCGAGAGGATACGCCGTCCAATCGCCACCCGCGAACGCATCTCTTTGGGATCAAATGGTTTCACGAGGTAGTCGTCGGCTCCGCTATCAAGCCCTACCACCACGTCCTCCTTGCTATCCCTCGCCGTGACGATAATAATGTAGGTATAGTGAGAAAAATTTGCGCCGCGGATGCGTTGAATAAGCTCAAGCCCGTCGAGTTGCGGCATCATCCAATCGGTAATCACCAGGGGGATATTGCCCGACTCCCGCTGCAAGAGATCCCATGCTTGCACCCCATCGGCGGCTTCAATTACATCATGGCCCTCTCGACCTAGACTTGCACACAATAGTCGTCGTTGCAGAGGATCATCATCAACGATTAACGTCTTCATGGGAATAGCAGCGCACGCCTTCTCACCACGTGGGGGGAAAGAAAGCACCGCTGTCCTCCTTTCGGGTGTCTCGCTTATACAGATGTACTCTGAGCGTTCAGGATACTCGGCGTTGAGAATAACATTACCCATAACGAAGTCTCCTCAACCTACTACGGTTGTCTGTTCATATCTTTCCTATAGTTACTCCCGCTACTCCCGCTACTCCCGCTACTTACTGCACCCTGTTCGGCATCTTGATCAAATTGATCAAATTGATCAAATTGATCAAAGCGACGAACATTGTGCCGATGCGTAGATGAAAAGCCCTCCGTGTGTCGACGGAGGGTGCCACCTGTGCGGTACTCTGCAGGTAACGGTTATCACATACGGTTATCACATATCGTTTTGCTCTGTGGGCGCAGAAGCGATTGTGTCTCTCTTCAACCTCTACGACATGTGTACTTCTACAAAACGGTCTGACTATTGGAATTCTGCAACGATTCGCGGATCTGCTGTTGTTGA
Organism: uncultured Chloroflexaceae bacterium; assembly: GCA_964526735.1. Lineage (GTDB taxonomy): Bacteria > Chloroflexota > Chloroflexia > Chloroflexales > Chloroflexaceae > JAAUSY01. The sequence continues at coordinate 14,218 of CAZGLO010000020.1, forward strand.
AGAAGCCGATTGATATAGTTCCAGGCCACCGGCAGTGCCAACACCACCCCGCCCGGAGCCGACAATAAGACCGATAACTTGACCGCCCCCTCCGCTGCGATGGTGAGGGTGCGCAGAAACGTATCTTGCGATTGGAGAGCGACCGTCAGGGAGCGGAGGTGCATGGTGCTTTGCTGTGCATTGACCCGCGCGTGCCAGATCGTGCGGATATCCCCTCCCCATCCCATATGTGTTTTGCCCAAGAGGAGATCGTCTACTACGGTCTCTACCTGCACATACGACGCAAACGCGCGCAATCGCTCGATAAAGCTCTCTATATGCTCTTGCACCTGACCCCACACGGCTTCTGCCCCATCCCGCACTCCAAAACTGAGCGATTGTCTGCCGCCCGCAGTTTTGGGCGGGCGGTGGCCGTCGCCACGCCGCTCGTGCTGCTCGATATCGGCGAGGAGATGGAGGAGTTCTTGGTCAGCGGGATCTTCTGAAATAGCAGAGGGAAGATTGAATGAGAGATGGTCGTGGGCCGCAGCTGCAGAACGATGAGCAAGTGCATTGAGCCGCTGCTCAACCGCCGGAAGGGCACGCTGCGATGCAGAAATATGCGCTTGTACAGAAGAGAGACGTTCAAAGGCATGACGTGGTTCCGACGAAAGATGAATGCGCCACACCGTGACATCAGGGGGGGAAGACCTATCCTTCTCCTCCCCCAAACCAAAAGATATCGTCTCTGGAGAGAGAACCGTTTCCGGTGCCCCCCTCCACAAGCCAAAGAGCGAGGCAGACTGGGTGTGAGAAGTGGGCAACTCAAAAACCGGCAATGTCCTATCTCCTCCGTTTTTGGGTGGCATACAGAAGCTCTGTCGCCGCCCCGACAAGGGTTTTGATTAGCTCCGAACGGCTTTCTTGTGCTTGTTGTACGGTATCGGCGTGTATCTTCCACAACATCTCATCGACTTCGCCCTCCTGCCGTGGCACACATACTTTCATGTCGCCATCGAAGGAGATTTCAGTCACTGCCCGCAACGTCGCCCGCTCATCGATCTTGCCGATCTTGCCGATCTTGCCGATCCCGCCGATCCCGCCGATCCCGCCGATCTCGCCCGACATCTCATCGCTAACGTAGGTAGAAACCGTCAATGTCGCAGCATCGTTCACCGTGCGGTTGAGGATACGGTGGAGGTTGGCAGCAAAGTGCTGCATCGCCCCGACAAACGTCGTAGGCTGCGAGGTGGGAGTGGCCACTAGCGTGAGCGATTCTGGTTCGGGAGATGGCGCTTGTTGGCGAGGTGACATATCAGAAAGCCCACCAGATGGCATATCTGATGTGGGCTGGGCGGCGGATGTGGGCTGGGCGGCGGCGAAAGAGGTATCTTGTTTCCCCATAGTTTCCTCCTCACCCTGCGTTGCGGTGCGCATCGCAGAACGGATAGCCTGAAACGACTCTTGGTCTATCATCGGCATTTGCACAGCCGGATCACCAAGTAGGATAAGGTTACGGGTATCATTCATCGCCATCCACAAGCTTGATATTGTTGATGGCTTGATGTAGCGACCAAAAGCGATTTCGTCGCACATACTGCGCAGGGAGCACGTGATCTCTGCGTGGCGAATGCTCAAAGACTCTATCGCAAAGCCGATCCGGTTGCCATTCAGCAGCCGGTTGAAGAACTGCATCAACGCGGCCAGGAGCGGTTGTTCGGTCGTTTCGGCCAACGACCAATGATCCCACATACGCCCGATATACCCCATCACGGCCAATGCGCCGCCACGAGGGTGGCCAAGCAACCGTTGGGAGAGGGGCGAGACGAAGGGAGTAGCGGCAATCGGCCCAAAATCATCCTTTTGTATTGCCCCTGCGCTGAATGAGGAAAAGAAACACGCGATAAGGCCAGTCACATCTGCATCATTCGTCAAATCTGCAGCCGAGAAGTAAAATTCTTTGGGTATCGACTGCCACCACCGTCGGTGACCAGGCCAATCTTGGCAAAGCAACCCACCCTGCACAAAGCGCTGCTCTTTGGCATCCTCAGAATCGGTGGGCAACCCAATGCTGTGGCTTGCGGTCACCAACAATGCCGGGGTTTCACCTTTGCCGAGAAAGTGCTCAAGAGTGGCTTTGCGCGTTTCGTATGCCCGTAACGTATGAAATTGCCAATCTGCCCATTGTTCTTTCAATTCCTGTGATAGGGGAGTGATGAGGCGGTCAGCCGTGAGGGTGGTAACCTGGTCTTCCGGGTTGCGGACACCAAAAAAGGTGACGTGGCGGGGACGACGATAGCCGCCCCGCTCAACCGTCGCCACGCTCAGTGCATAGTGAGCATATTGCGCCGGGGTATCGAAGTATAGCCGCCCCACCGCAAAGGAGATACTCAGGTTTTGCTGAAACTCGTAGGGAATATCTTTTGGGCTTCCTACCAGCAGGAGATAGTAAGGCATGCCGCGTTTGGGGTCGACTGGCTCTCCTGACCCAAGTAAGCCAGTCGGCTCATCTTCTCCCGCGTGCCGCTTTAAAAAATGATACGTACTCTCCCCCGGGCGATAGCCATCTGCTCCCCAAAATTCGCGGAAAAGATCGCCCGCTTGCTCCTTCCGTTGCTCAATCAGGTCGTGGAGGGCTTCACGAATTGCGGGATCAGCGTCTTGGGCGAAGATAATCCCCCATCCTGCCTCGTAGAGACGGTTGGGGTCTACCGTGTGCTTTTGCGAGCGCACCGGCTGACGTTGTGCAATCTTCGCTTTCAGCCCTTCAATTACACCATCTACCATATGATATTGATCTTCTTGTTGAGCAATCTCGGCAATCTTCTTTATCTCCTGGGGAGCAAGTAGATATTCGCCATTGCTGCTGTCAATACCATTGATGTACAACGGTTCGTCGCTCATGAAATGCTGTCCCTGCTACTTTCTAGAGATATCCCTACTTCGAGACTACTTCAGGACATCAATCAAACTAGTGGCTGCCGACACGAGGGTCTTGAGCATCTCATCACGGTGAGCCTGCGCTTGCTTCACCATATCGGTGTGTATGCGCCAAAGGTGTTCGTCTATCTCGCCATTTTGCCGCGGCACGCATACCTGCACATCGCCATCTAGCTTGATGCGCGTCACAGCTCGCAGCCGGGCGGTCTTTTCAAAGTCGGCGCTCACTTCATCGCTGACATAGGTAGAGACTTCCAGTGTGGTCGCGTCGCTGACGGCCTTGTTGAGCGCATTGCCGAGCTTGGTCGAAAACCCTTGTATCGCCGTCGTGAGGTTTTGCTGGATCTGCTCAAACTGCGGCCCACCCATACGCTCCTCGCCGCCGTCGCCTTTATCGCCTTTATCGCCTTTGTCGCCCCCAAGCAACCAATAGTCTGGCATCTCTGATGTATCGGCTTGCGGGATTGCGCCCGCTTCCTGGGCAGACTCCCGGGATGAGCCGGTGGCCGGGCCAGGACGTTCGGTTGTCTGGTTGGCAGGGCCGCCGGTTGTGCTGCCAGATGAGGGGGATTTGATTTCAACGGGGGCTATCGGTTCGCGCCGCACCTCACCCGTCTTCGAGAGCGGCAACCGGACGGCTGGGTCGCCGATGATGGCATAGCCGCGGGCGTCGTTATTAGCCGTCCACATTCCTGCGACGGTGCTTGGGTTTGCGTGCCCACCAAACTCCAGATCCTCAAGGATAGCATTCAGGTCAACGGCAATCTCTGCGTGGCGCTCATTTATCTTCTCAACCGCGTAGCCAATGGGTTTGCCATCAAGCAGGTCACGCAGCATAGAGGTGTATACGCCCAATTGTTTCCCAGCGCCTGGCCACATAAATGAGTAGCCCCATGCCCGCTCAACATGCGCCATCACGGCCAATGCGCCGCCCTTGGGGTGGCTCAACAGACGCTGCGGGAGCTTGGAAAGGAATGACTTTGGGGCAATCGGCTTGCGCTCGGTATAGGCCTGCCGCGAGAATTGATCCATCTTGGGCGTCCCGCCGCCAAAGCAGGCAAAAAAGAAGGCCATCATCCCCAACAACTGCATATCATCCGTAATATCATCGGCAGCTACGTAGTGATCTTGGGGAATTTCCTGCTTCCATTCGCGGGGGCCGGGCCAATCTTGGCAGAGCAGCGCTCCCTGATGAACAAACTGTTTGGAGTTGCCATTGGGGAAGCCCATGCCGTGGCTGGCGGTGAAGAGAAATGTTGGCGTCTCGTTCTTCAGTTTGCTCAAGAATTGGGCTTTTTTGGCTTCTTCTTCCACCCATGTTTGCACATTCCAGTCGGAATGTTCTTCTTTGGTGTGCTCAAACAACGGGGTGATGAGGTTGGCAGCGCTGAGTTGCGTGGCGCGGTCATCATCATTTTGCACGCCCAAAAAAGCCGCATTGCGCGACAATTCAACTTTTCCCTGTTCCGCCCGCACCACGCTTTGCGCATATTGGGCATACTCTTGCAACGTATCGAAGTGGATGCGGCCAACTGCAAATTGAACATCAAGCTGGCTTTGGAAGGTGTAGGGGATCTTCTCTGGGTCACCAACGATGAGGAGGTAGTAGGGGACACCACGTTTGGGGTGGACAGGGCCAGGCCCCGCGCCGTTGCGCGACAAAAACTCTACTTTGCTCTCGCCCGGCCGGTATGCCTTGGAGCCGATAAACTCCTTATAGTAGTCACCAGCCTGCTCCTTGCGATGGTCAAGCAGCTCGCTGAGGGCGTCGCGTATCGCGGGATCCTCATCATGGGGAAAGATCACCCCCCACCCGACCTCGGCCAGCGAGTCGGGGTTGAGGCCAGCTTCGGTGGCAAAGCCAGGATATTGCCGCCGCCAATTAAGATCGTCAAGATGAGGGTCTGTCTTATCAAGCTTGCCGCCCTTTGCCACCTCAACGACGTTCTCCGGCGTGAGGGGATCGATGTTATACCTGCCCGTAGTGGCGTCTATGCCATTGATATACAACAATTCATCGTTCATGAAACCAATCGTCGCTTTCTACATGTTCAGATATATAGCTGCTACCACCAATAGTTGCCATTGCGGTCTATTATAGCATCCCCATGTGCCAAGAAACATAGGGTATTCTCGGTTTTGGCCAACAGATCAGAGAGATTCTCAGGATTGTATTAGGAATCAGGGAATCAGGATTATTGAAGACGTTGGATGGCTTTCTCCAATTGTTGTAACCGCGATTCTGCACTTTGGAGACGTTCAGTTGCTTCGTTGAGATCGGTACGGATAGCATCGATCATCCCGGCCACCGTTCCCATTCCGCCTTGTCCTGCGTGGCCTTCACCTGATGATTGGGAGACGGAGAGAGTAACAGCGTCGGGTACTTGTGCCACCGACTGTAACGCATCGGCGTCGGTCTGCTGAAACGTAGAGATAGTCGGACGGGCAAGTAGGCGATCAGCCGTTGGGCGATCAGCCGTGCTACCAGTGCTCTCCGCGGTCGGCTGTTGTTGGGGAGGAGTGGCATAGGAGAGACGCACTGCCGGATCGCCAATGATAGCATAACCACGGGCGTCATTGCGAGCTGTCCATTTGCTTGCGATCTGTGAGGAGGGTATTTTCTTACCAAACGACACATCTTCTGCCACCTTCAGCAGGTCGCTTGCTATCTCTGCGTAGCGCAGGTTGAAGCTTTCCATCGCGTTGCCAACGGGAAAACCACGCATCACCTGCCTCAGTGCCACGTCAAACGTCCCAATGCTTGACGTTCGCATATCGTCAAGCAGGAACGAAATGCCCCATGCCCGCTCAACATGCCCCACCACCGCCAATGCGCCACCTCCCGGGTGCCCCAACATCGCTTGCGGAAGGCGGGAGATAAAGGGGGCTGGCGCGACCTGCTTGCGGTCATCGTTGGTTCGGCGGAAATATTCATCCATTTCGGGCGTCCCGCCGCCGAAGCATGCAAAGAAGAACGCTATCGTGCCCCACAAGCGCGAACTACGGGTCAAGTCGTCGCCCGCAAAGTAGTAGTCTTGCGGGAGAATTTCGTCTTTCGTCTTCTTGCGAGCTTCCCATTCGTCAGGGCCGGGCCAATCTTGGCAGAGCAACGCCCCCTGATGATACCGCTGCAGCGCGTGGCCAGATGGAAAATCCATGCCGTGGCTGGCGGTGAAGAGCAAGGCGGGGGTCTTCTCTCCCCCCAACACCTGCTGCAATGACGATTTGTATGTTTGCTCTGCGAGGTAGGTGTCGATCTGCCACGCATCCTGAAACTCGCTACTATTTGCTTGCTGGATGCTTTGCGCTAAGGGGGTTACCAGCATATCGGCGCTCAACTGCGTGGCGCGGTCGTCTTGGTTCTTGGTGCCAAAGAACGCCGCCGTCGGGGAGAGGGTTGGCGTGCCTGTTTCCGCCTCCACAATGCTGCGGGCGTAGGTGTCATACTGGTTCAAATCGTCGAAGTGGATGCGGCCAACTGCATACTGCACATCAAGCTGATACTGAAAATCGTACGGTATCGTCACCGGATCGGCCACAATGAGGAGGTAGTAGGGCATGTTGTTGCGAGCGGGGTTGGCGAAGCCAGCACCGACCTTGTGCCGCTGGAAAAACGCTTCTTTGGTCTCGCCCGCACGATAGCTGTCGGAGCCGGTGAATTCGCGGTAATACTGACCTGCCTGCTCCCGCCGCAGCTTCAACAACGGGGCGAGGGCTTCCTTGATCGCCTCGACCTGCTCTCTATCTGCGTAGGCAAAAAGAATGCCCCACCCTGTCTGCGCGAGGTTGCGCGCGTCGAGATGAGGCTCAAGGCCGAGGTGGCCTTTCTTTCGCTTCTGCTCTTCAAACATCTTGTTCTCGAGTTCAGCGAAGTGGTCGGCAGGGGGAGGAGTTTCGCCTCGTATCACCGACACAAACTGCTCGGCGGCGACGGGGTCAATGGCATAGCGCCCACTGACAGCATTCACCCCGTTGATGTACAACAAATCGTCTTCGTGTGTCATTGCATCTCCCTTCGTAGCACAAGAGCCATAGCCGTGAGCCATAGCCATAGCCATGGATGTATTATGCAGAGTTGCCGCCCAATATGCAATAGCAATGACCATATCCATGACACATGCTGTTTCAGCTAGTTGATAGCTGAACAACAACGTGGTACACTTGTCGTGGTAATTGTCCTGATAATGCCTGCCATTATAAACGGCGGCAAACAGAAAAAGCATCATCATTATTTAGCGTACATCTTTACAGATACAAAGGAGTTATTGGATGGGGAATGGTCGGCGTGTCGTTGTGACAGGTATGGGGGCTGTCTCTTCGTTGGGGGTAAGCGTCCCGACAATATGGGAAAACATCCTCGCAGGCAAAAGTGGCATCGCACCTATCACCCACTTTGATGCCTCTGATTTTAGCACCAAGATTGCCGGTGAGGTCAAAGATTTCGACCCAACAAACCACATGGATCGGAAGGAAGCCCGGCGGACAGACCGCTTTGTGCAATTTGCCATCGCCGCCGCCAAAGAGGCCATCGCCTCGGCAGAGCTGAGCATCACGCCCGACAACCGCGATGAAATTGGCGTGGTGTTTGGGAGTGGCATCGGTGGCTTGGAGACCATGGAAGCGCAGGTCGAGACGCTGCGGACAAAAGGCCCCGGTCGCGTCAGCCCGTTCACCGTGCCGTCGATGATTGTCGATATGGCAGCGGGCCACATTTCCATTATGACGGGGGCACGAGGGCCAAACTTCTGTGTTACGTCGGCGTGCGCAAGTAGTGCCCACTGTATTGGCGAGGCGAGCGAAAATATCCGCCACGGTCGGGCCAAAGCGATGATCGTCGGCGGCAGCGAAGCGCCTATCACACCGTTGGGCGTGGCTGGTTTCAATAGTGCCCGTGCGATTTCCACCCGCAACGACGAACCAACAACCGCATCGCGTCCATTTGACGCCACCCGCGACGGCTTTGTGCTCAGCGAAGGCTCTGCGGCGTTGGTGTTGGAAGACTACGAGTTTGCAATCAGTCGTGGTGCGCCTATCTTGGCCGAACTGATTGGCTACGGCTCTTCGGGCGATGCCTTCCACGTCACCCAACCACCAGAGACGGGTGAGGGGGCTGCGTTGGCGATGGCGGCTGCCCTGCGCCGCGCAGAGGTTGCGCCAAGCGATATCGATTATGTCAATATGCACGGCACAAGTACGTCAGCGGGCGATATCGCCGAAACGGCGGCGGTAAGATCGGTCTTTGGCGAAGCTGCCAATACGTTGGCGCTCAGCTCAACCAAGTCGCAATTGGGCCATATGTTGGGGGCGGCTGGAACAATAGAGATGATTATGTGTGTGCTTGCCCTGCAACACAGCATCATCCCTCCGACGATGAACCTCCACACGCCTGATCCCAAGTGTGATCTGGACTATGTCCCGCATACCCCGCGACCCGCCTCGCTCTCCATCGTCGTCAATAACTCATTTGGGTTTGGCGGGCACAACGCCTCGCTTGTGCTCAAAAAATACGAAGCGTAACAAAAGTAGGACGACGCTCATGGAACAAGAGCTTACTATGCTACTACGGGTCACATTTCGTGACCCCTCCCTTCTCCAGATCGCACTCACTCATCGTTCATATTGGCACGAGATGCACAACCGTACCGGCACCTCTATCGAGACCAATGAACGATTTGAGTTTCTTGGCGATGCTGTCCTCAATTTTCTGGCCACGTCGTGGCTGTTTCGGCGGTTTCCGGCGTTGAGCGAGGGAGAGCTAAGTACCCTGCGTGCCAAGCTAGTACAAGCCGCCTCGCTCTCGCAGATCGCCCGAACTCTTTCATTGGGCCGCCATGTTCGTATCGGTCGTGGAGAAGAGAAGAATGGCGGGCGAGAGCGCGACAGCATTCTCGCCAACACCTTTGAGGCTATTCTTGCGGCGGTCTACCTCGACCAAGGGCTTGATGCGGCACAACAATTTCTTGAGCCTCTTCTCGAACAACAGTTGCAGCAGATCGAGGAGGGGAATGAGGCACTCATAGACTATCGCACCCAACTGCAGCAACTTCTGCAGTCTCACCACGGTATAGACCCCGCCTACCGCACCGTCCAGATGACTGGCCCAGAACATTGCCGTCAATTTACAGTCGAAGTGCTCAAAGGTGAAGACCCCCTCGGCACCGGCTATGGGGCAAGCAAACAGTCCGCGGCGCAGGAGGCCGCTCGCACCGCCTTGGAATCACTCAAGTTGCTCTCTCTGCAGTAAGAAAGCAGAAACCAAAAACACAGAACGAGCACGATCACAGCAAGTATCATGGTTTTAAGGCTCCTTCTATACCGTACCAAGGCTCTATGCAACGTTTGTTGATAACTGGGGGTACCGGCTTTCTTGGGAAAACGCTGATCCACCACGCCCATCAGCAGGGGTTTTTGGTTGCGGCGACCTACTTTAGCACATCCATCCCGCTCGACACGAATACCGAGACCTATTGGCTGCCACTTGATATCCGCGATTTATGGGCGATTGAAGAGGGAGTGGAGATTTTTCAACCCGATATTATCATCCACACCGCCTTTCGGCAGAATAACCCGCTGTTGTGGGAAATCACCGCCGGCGGCACCCGTAACGTTGCGCAAGTCTGTTGCAAACGGGGGATACGGATGATACACCTCTCCAGCGACGTGATTTTTGACGGAGAACGGACAAGACCCTATACTCCGGCTGATCTGCCACAGCCTATCACAGCCTATGGGGCCGCCAAAGCAGATGCCGAACGCTTTGTGCGGGACTTTTGTGCCAGTTCGGTGATTGTGCGAACGTCGCTCATCTACGATTACCCCGACCCCGACCGCCATACGCAATTTATCTTGCAAGTCGCGGATGGGGAGGTGCAAGCGCGGTTGTTTGAGGATGAATATCGCTGCCCCATCTATGTGCACGATCTCGCGGCAGCCGTGCTTGAAGTGATCCAAATCCCCTACCGCGGTATTTTGCATGTGGCGGGGGCAGAGGTGGTGAGCCGGTATGAATTGGGGATGTTGCTTGCGCATGCCCACGGACGTGACCCCTCTACCATTCCCAGCGGCAAAAGCACGGAAAGCCCCTCACGGCGACCGCGTAACTGCGCCCTTGATATCACCGAGTCGCAACGGCTGCTGCAAACCACACTCCGCGGCGTACGCGATGTGCTGCAATCACATGGGGTCGCTTTCCCCTCATCGGGGCCACTATCTATTGCGAAGAAGTAAGCGAAGAAGTAAGCAACGAACGAGATAGACACACGGTCGTACGTTTTTGGGTCGTATGGCGATACCGCAACCCGATTTTGGCCAAATACTGCGTTTATACCAGAGAACAGTGGTGCCAATCAACACAGAATGGCAGCAGCCACCCACCTGCAGTCACCCTGAAGACCGTAAGAGAGACCAACCGGAAAGGGGGAACGTCATGCAACAGACACCAGATACGATCTTTCGATTGATAGAAGACCTCCAGAGCAATGAAGAATTTCTGCATTCGCAAGCGGCGTTTGCACTTGGGATGATTGGTGAACCTGCCGTTGGCGAGCTGGTTGAGCTGTTGAAGCACGATCAGGCCGATGTACGGATGCGGGCGGCATGGGCATTGGGGATTATGGGGGCGGCGGCTCTCCCCACGCTGCTCTCCCTGACTGAGGGAGATGACCAGCGGTTGCGGGTTGAGGCTATCCGCATTTTGGGCGTGGTTGGCGAAGCGCGTGCCCTCAAACAGCTCCTGATGGGGCTGGTCGATCCCGACCCACACATCGCGGCGCGGTCTGCGCGGGCGATTGGCCGTATTGGCGACCCACGTGCCTATCACGCCCTGATCACCACGCTCCAACACCCCGTCGCAGACGTTCGTTATGAGGCGTGCCGGTCGCTTGCCGACCTCCACATCTCCGATGCTGAGCCATATCTGCGCAGGTTGGCTGATAATGATGAGGATGAGACCTCGTGGGGAGCGTCGGTGGCGGAGATGGCGAAGATTGCCGCGAGCGAAGTGCAAAGCCAACACCATATGTCGCTAGAGGAAGAGTTTGAGCGTATTACGCGGATTGTGCAGAGCTATTCGGAGGAGAGTCGGCCCGTAGATGACCCCCTTGACGAGCGAAACGAGCGTGACGAGCTTGGGTGAGCGAAGGGCGTATCCCAGGCACAACCACCTGGGATGCCCTTTCCCACCTCTAAGGAACATTCGCGCTCATCCGCGAAAGAAGGCTGGAGAACGCTGGAGAAGGCTGGAGAACGCAAAAAACGTCAAAAAACGTCAAAAAACGTCGCTCACACTTCCATAACCACGGGCAAAATCATTGGGCGACGCTTGGTTTCCCGGTAGAGCAGTTGCCCAACGACTTCTTTTACCTTGCGGCTGACAAATGCGCTATCTACCTTCGTATCTGAATTCTTCTTGAGCGCTTTGCGTACGGCATCCTTTGTCAGGTCGATCAACTCGGTGCTCTGTCGCATATAGACAAACCCACGCGACACGATATCCGGGCCAGCAAGCAGTTCGCCCGTTGTGCGGTCGATACTCACAACGACCATCAACATGCCATCCTTGGCGAGCACCTGCCGGTCGCGGACAACCACATTATCCACCCCGCCGACGGTCGTCCCATCGACGTAGATGTAACCAACCGGCTCCCTACCTGTAATCACCCCTGAATTCTTCTTAAACTCCATCACCGTGCCGTCGTCAGGCAGCAAGATCTGGTCGATCTTGAACCCGCCCAAGCTCAACGCCATCTTGCGGTAGAGCATTTGGTGGCGGTAGTCGCCGTGGAATGGCACCACAAACTCTGGCCGCAGCAAGGCAAGCAACATCTTCAGCTCTTCCTGCGCCGCGTGCCCAGAGACGTGTACGCCCGCTCCCCGGCCATAGATGACATCTGCCCCAAGCCGGAAGAGGTTGTTAATCACGCGGTTGACCGAGACTTCGTTGCCGGGGATGGGCGTGGCAGAGATTACGACCGTGTCGCCCTGCTTGATCTTCATATGTGGGTGATCGCGGTTGGCCATGCGGTTGAGTACGGCCATCGGCTCGCCTTGGCTCCCCGTGCAGACCACGGTCACCTCATCATCGCGGTAGTTGGACATCTCGTGCGGGCGGATGAGTGTGCCCTCGCGGGAACGCAAAAACCCCATTTCAAAGGCAATCCGGCAGTTGTTCTCCATACTACGGCCCAGTAGCACCACCTTGCGGCCATAGGCTTCCGCCGAGTCTATCGCCTGCTGGACGCGGCTGATATTCGACGCGAAGGTGGCCATAATAATGCGTCCGGGCGCGGCGGCAAAGATATTATCAAACTCAAAGCCGACGGTCGCCTCGCTGGGGGTATAGCCGGGTGCCTCCACCCGCACACAGTCGGTGATGAGCAGCAACGGCTGCCGCTGGCCAAACTCGGTCAGCTTGACGATATCGGTCGGTTTGCCATCCACCGGCGTATGGTCAAATTTCCAGTCGGTGAGGTAGATAACCAGACCAGCAGGCGTTGTCAGCCCAAAGCCCACCGAATCGGGGATGGAGTGAGCGATGGGGAAGGCCTCAACCGCAAACGAGCCTGCCACAAAGTGTTCATCATCTTGAATAACGTTGAGGGTGGCCTTGTTGAGAAGGCGGTGTTCTTTGAGCTTGCTCCTCACAATGCCAAGCGTGAGTTGGGTGCCGAAAATAGGAGGGAACCCAAGCTCAGGAAGGACATGAGGAATAGCCCCAATATGGTCTTCGTGGCCGTGAGTAAGAAGTATCCCGCGGATTTTATCAACTTTGTCGCGCAGGTAGGTGACATCGGGCAGCACCAGGTCGACCCCAAGCATATCGGTTTCGGGGAACATGATGCCGCAGTCGAGGATAACAATGTCATCCTCATACTCCAGAACCCACATGTTGCGCCCAATTGACCCAGCGCCTCCCAGGGCAAGCGCACGTATCTGATTTTTCGTCATACTCTTTATCTATATAGTGTGTACTGTCTTTATGAACCAACGACGAATGCCCTCCCGTCTCCCCCGCCACCGCGCGCTCGCATCGGAGCACCAGAGCAGATGGCAGGCCGGAACGGGTGGGTGGTTGAGTGGTATCTCGTCACGCTATTGCTCTGACGGCGACGGCTGTGCTTCGCTCGTATCCGACTGCATATCTTGCGCATCCGATGGCATGTTCTGTTCACCCAAACGGGCATGGGTACGAATTTCTCGCACCAACTCCTCCCGCTCCTCCAGCCCCGCGTATATCGGTAGCCGGTAGCGCCCATAGGCTTGGCGGTGGAGAAACCGGATGATTGGGTTGCGGATCGACTCGGTGGGCGCAGCGTCAAGGATTAGCTCATCCATCGGGTCATCGCTATCGTCGTCTACGCGGCGAATCTCGCGGATGATCTCCCATGGATAGAGCACTTCTACCCCCAACAACGACTGAAAGAGCAGCCCGTCATCGCGGAGGGTGTAGGTCGCCCTCCACTCCTCAAGCACATTCCACATCAACAATGGCGTAGCAATAATCAGGACAAGCATCAGCAGGGCGGGCACGATCTCGCCGATAGTTAGCCCCCGCTCAATGCTGCTATTGAGGGTCTGCCAAAACTGACTCGGGTGGTAGCTGAGTTGCAACGTCTCTCCAAAGCTCCACAGGGCAAACCCCCAAATCGCGACCGCAGAAACGAGGAGGAGTATCGTCGTTCGGCGGCCATATGGGGATAATCGGTAGGTTTTCATGGTCTCTCGCTTCGTGTCTCAGCGCCTAGAACATCGATAGTTGCTCAACGGATGGCTGATCGTCGTCTTTTCCCTTCTTCCCCTTGCCCTGCGTACTACCGTGCTCCTGCTGATGAGCGGCAGATTTTGGCGATTCGGCTTCTTCGGCAAGCTCTCGTGCTTTTGCCAAATGCTCTGGCAACCGCCGGAAGTCTTCCATAATCAGGTCGCGGTTTTTGGGCTGGTGCAATGCGGCGGCAGGGTGCATCATAGGGATGAGCAGCCGGTTGTCAATGCGGCGCGGGTTGCCGTGAATACGGGTGATCCGCTCGTTCTTTAGGTAGAGCGACATCGAAAACCGTCCAAGTGTCACAATCACACGCGGATCTATCGCTTCAATCTGGCGAAAAAGGTAGGCTTTCGTGCAGGTATCGATTTCTTCAGGCAAGGGGTCGCGATCTTTGGGGGCGCGGCACTTGATCACATTCGCAATAAAGACATCGGTGCGCTCCAGCGAGGCAAGTTGAAGCAATTCATTCAAAAACTGCCCCGATCTGCCTACAAATGGCCGACCTTGCCGGTCTTCATGATAGCCTGGGCCTTCGCCAATGAGCATAATATCAGCATCGGGCGGCCCTTCCCCCGGCACCACATTTGTCCGACCGTGGTGGAGCGGGCACAAGGTACACGCTCGTATCTCTTCGATGATGGATTGGAGTGTATCTGCCATAACTCAACAAGCGGTGCCGCCCCGTGAGCAGTGCGCCGCTTCTCCTTTCTGTAACTATGTCCCGCTGCGGGCCGGAGTCATATGCTCCCACCCCACCACACGCGATACCACGATACCACGTGGGGGAGGTGGTGTACGGGCGTTGCCAGCTTGCAGCTACGATGCCCAGATGGGGCGAGGTTTGTGTGAATCGTCTCTTCTTGCTATCATGGCATTGTACTCTTGCCTTGCCACCAAAGCAGCGGGAGGTACGAATACTGCCAGGGAAAGAGAAACACACCCAAACGTTCCCCAACATATGAAAACAACCCGCACACGCCGGGTATTTCACCATTGGAGATGTAGGGTCTCAAAGGAGTCCTCCCATGGAGACGCATATTTTACTTGTAGAAGATGATTCTACGGCTCGCATGCTCCTTGCAGACGTGCTGTCGCGGGCGGGATATCAGGTCTCTACCGCGCAAGACGGGGAAATAGCCCTGACCATGCTCCCCAACCACATGTATGATGTGGTGATCACCGATATACGGATGCGCAACGTCGATGGCATCAAGGTCTTAGAAGCCGCGCGCGCCCGTCAACTGCCCCCCGCCGTTATCCTGCTGACCGGCTACGGCTCATTGGAGACGGCGGTTTCGGCCCTCCGCGCCGGAGCCAATGACTACCTCCTCAAGCCAATCGACCCCGATGAACTGCTCAACCACGTCGCGAGTGCGGTTGAGCGCCGCAACGAAGAACTCCGCAAAAATGATGCCGTTCATATCATTGCACAAGGGCTTGCGCAGTTGCAAGGGCAATCATCTGCCTCTGCCTCTGCCTCTGCCGCCCAAGCCGAACCACAACAGCCCAATCAGCCGCAGCAGAAGGAAAAAGAATCGCTGCCCGCCGAACCGCAAGAGCCAGCACCAGCATCATCGGTGTCAGCAGAAGATCGCTTTATCACGGTGGGAGCGCTCCAACTCGATACCTTTCGCCACACGGGTTCCTTTGAGGAATGCCCCCTCCACTTGACCCCCATTGAATATTCGATGTTGCGTTGCTTGGCCGACTCGCCCGGTCGAGTGCTCTCCTACAGCGAGATTGTCCGCCGCAGCCACGGCCATGATCCCGGCGACTCAGAAGCGCAATCGCTCTTGAAAGCCCACATCCGCAATATTCGCCGCAAAATCGCGCCCGATTATCTGGTCAATGTGCGGGGGATAGGCTATATGTTGGTTGACCCGACCCAACCCGATACGCCACCAACCGCGCCTTGAGCGCAAAAGAAGATGATTAACACCGTTGAGACGGCTGAGACGATTGAGATGCTTGAGACCGCTGCGATGGGACATGCAAACAGAGGTGTTCCATCACCAGTTGCGGGTTGACATTCTCACGAAGCTGCTGCAATGCCCTGTTGAGGAGCGACAGAAACGCAGAAATCTCCTCTATCGAATAGCAACGCGCTTCCTGCTCCAACTGCGACCGCCGGTCGACGTGCACCACGCGCTCTGGACACGTTGCGGCCATCAAGAGCACATCGTGCCACCACCCCTGCCACAGCAACAATCCTCGTATCACCCGTTCTTGCTCACCACCCCGAAACTCTTTTGAGCGCTCTTCTGCCCACTGAAATAAGCGATGCCGCGGGCTGGTTTGGAGGGCCAATAGCTCATCAAGCTCACGATGGCGGGCTTCAATCGCGTCGGGGTCTGTTGCCGTCTGCAGCGCCCACCCAATCCGCCCCTCACTCCACGCGGCAATCAATTCAGTCTGCTGCTCATCGACCACCCCCAAGGCGTGCACTGCGGCGTGCACCTGCTCCCGCGGGAGGGGGCGCAATCGGATCTCCTGGCACCGCGAGACTATCGTCGGCAGGAGCGCGGAGGTCGTCGCGACGAGGATGAGCGTCACGAAGAGCGGCGGCTCTTCAAGCGTTTTGAGCATCGCATTTGAGGCCTCTTCGCTTAAGCGGTCGGCATCGTGTAGGATAAACACCCGCCGCCGCGCCTCATATGGCTTAAAGGTGATATCGCGCTGCCATTCGCGGACGGTGTTGATCTTCAGGTCGCGCGGCTTCGACTGCCCAGACGGAAGTTGTGCCGCCTGCATCTCCATACTCGCCACCCGAATATCAGGATGGACACCCCGCTCAATACGCAAACACGTGCGGCATTGCAAACAGGGCGCGCCAGTTTGTTCCTCGCAATTGAGCGCTTGGGCGAGGCGCGTGGCGAGGAGTGTTTTGCCCACCCCTTCCGGCCCGCTCAGGAGGTAGGTCTGTGCGCCGCGACCGGCAGCAATCGCCCGCTCAAGCGACGCCGTCACCCACTCGTGGCCTATCATCCCCCACTGCATGCCGCTCATATGCTTATCACACCTGTCATCACACTTGTCATCACACCCGTCATCACACCCGTCATCGTGCGGCTATGGCTTCCCGTTATTTTCACCGTCTCCTCTATCGGCAGATTCGGTCTTCACGGTCTGGAAAATCAGCACCGAATTGACCCCGCCAAAGCCAAATGAGTTCGACATGACCGTCTGGATTTCTTCTACCGGCCGGGCGACATTTGGAATATAGTCAAGGTCGCACGATGGGTCAGGCTCTTCCTGGTTGATGGTTGGGGGCAAGAGCTTATGCCGCAGCGCCAAAATCGCAGCCATCGATTCGACCGCCCCCGCAGCGCTGGTCAAGTGGCCAATCATCGACTTGGTGGAGCTGACCGGCACACTATAGGCATATTCGTCAAATACCGACTTGATCGCAAGCGTTTCGGCGATATCGCCCGCTACAGTGCTTGTCGCGTGGGCATTGATATAGTCTATCTGTTGTGGGCTAAGCCGGGCGTGGTGAAGGGCACGTCGCATCGCGCTTGCTGCTCCTTTGCCTTCCGGCTCCGGTGCGGTGACGTGGTGGGCATCGCAAGAAACACCGTAGCCAGTCAGCTCGGCGTAGATGTGTGCCCCCCGTTTGCGCGCGTGTGAGAGCCGCTCTAACACCAATACCCCCGCCCCCTCGGCAGGCACAAACCCATCACGCTTGGCATCAAAGGGGCGCGATGCGCGTTGGGGGTCTTCATTTTGGCTGCTGAGTGCACGCATAGCACAGAAACTCGCCAACCCAAAGTAGCTGATGGGGGCTTCGGTGCCGCCCGCAAGCATAATATCAGCATCGCCGCGCCGGATGATCTCCGCCGCTTCGCCAATCGCTTGGCTCCCTGCCGCACAAGCCGTGCTAATGCTGGTATTGTAGCCGCATACTCCCAACTGAATAGAGACTTGGCACGATGGCATATTGGGGATGGCACTTGGCACATAGAAGGGGCTTACCTTTGAAGGCCCTTTCTCAACCAACGTCTGCATCGCCTTTTCGGTGTCGGGGAAGGAAGACGTACCGCACGCAACCAACACTCCAACGGTATCGGGATCAATCCGTTCCAGATCGAGGCCCGCGTCGTTGATAGCCAACCGCGCCGCCGCGACCGCAAGCTGGCTCCCGCGCGACATGCGACGGGCTTCTTTGCCATCCATAAAATCACGCGGGTCGAAATCGTGGATTTCCGCAGCTATTTGGCAGGGGTAATCGCTGGGGTCTTCGAGAGAAATGCGCCCAATAGCGCTCCGGCCAGCTGATATCCCTTTCCAATAAGGCTCAATCCCCACTCCAAAGGGAGTGACAGGCCCCAACCCCGTGACGACAATACGCCGGTCTTCGGCTTCTTCGTCCAACATCTGCGCTTCGGGTAACACCAGGGGTTGATCGGTCAACACTTCCTCAAGCAACTCGTCTATCTGTGCGCCGAGCGCTTCTTGCGAGAAAAAGTCGTAGGTTGACGCAAGGGTAAGCAGCCGCTGCCGGAGTGCTATACGCTGGTGGCTCGTGATTTTCGGCATAGCCAACCTCTAGAAGCATACAACAAAGCGAGGCTCCCGCCAACATCTTCCATTGTATGCTACAGTTGTATCCAGAGAACATGCAAAGAACATGCAAAACAAGAACAAAGCGAGCCAAAGAGTGGTACCAATACCCCACCCTTGGATCGAAAAGAGTACACGTTTGTGCCAGTGGGGTCGCCACCCAGAGGCGGGTTTGACGGCCGCCCTGGAAAGGACTGTTATGCTTGTTATGATTAGCGATTATAGCACGCTCACTAAGTGGGTGCAAAGATCCATCCCTATGGTATCCCTACGACATACCTCCATTGGAGCTATGTGCATTGCAGGAAAATCAAGAAATAAGGAAGGTTCTTAACATGCATAACTCATCTGCTCCCACGGTCGTTATCATTGGCTACGGAAGTCCTATCCGTGGCGACGATAGCGTTGGGTGGTATGCAGCTGAACAACTACGATCACAGCCGTTTGCAGACACCAATGTGGAGATTATCACCGCGCACCAATTGACCCCCGAATTGGCCGAACCTATCAGCCGGGCGACATTCGTCATTTTCATCGATGCGACGGTGGATGCGCCCGCCGGAACCATCACCACCACCCCCATTGAGCCGTCGCCGCATACGCATCTTTCCTTTGGGCATCAGATGAATCCCGCTATCCTGCTGACATGGGCGCAATTGCTCTATGGCAAACACCCCCACGCGGTGTTGATCACCGTGGGAGGTGCATCCTTCGGGTATAATGAAGGTATCTCGTCTCCCGTCCTGGCAACGATGCCAACACTCTTTGAACAGGTGCATTCTCTCGTTGCCCACTGGCACACCAACCATTCCTAAATATGTAGCCACCGCCTTGCAGAAAGGAAGGGCATCATGTACAGTCATATCTTAGTCCCCCTTGACGGCTCTCATCTTGCGGAGCAGGTTTTGCCCCACGCCAAAGAGCTTGCCACCCTCTGTCATACGGGGCACATTACGTTGTTGCGCGCCGTCCCGCCCATCTACCCCGTCACCGAGTATGGGGGAGCATTTCTTGCCCCCATCGACGAGATGTCCGCGGCGCATACCGAAGCTCAAGAATATCTTGAGAGGATCGCCCGAGAAATTGCGTCGGATCAATATGAAGTCTCGATAGAAATCAGCAATATTCCGGCGGCGGAGGCGGTCGTTGAGTTTGCCGAAGAGCACGATGTCAAAATCATTATGATAGCCACACATGGCCGTAGTGGTATCAGTCGGTGGATCTTTGGCAGTGTCACGCAGAAGGTGATACAAGGCTCTCCCGTGCCCGTGATGGTCGTACGGCCAGTTGAGCACGACGAGGACGAAAAGGGCCACGACGATAGCGCAAACCAGAGCTGAACGCAAGAAAGGCAAACGGTTGCGGGTCTTCCTAAGCCATTCACCAGACGATGAGGCCGTCGTACGCGAGCTGTTTCACCAACTACGCGCCGATGGCCTCACCCCCTGGTTTGAGGGCGAGTCGCTGTTGGCCGGACAGCATAAAGCATATGAAATGGACAAGGCTGTGCGAGAGGCGGATGTGGTGTTGGTCTGTCTCTCGCACCATGCCATCTCCAAGGCGGGCAAAATCCATAAGGAAATCCAAAAGGCCCTCGATACGGCCTCCAACCAACCCCCCGGCACCATCTTCATCATCCCGCTGATGCTCGATCTGTGTCCTCTCCCCGACCAACTCAGCCACCTCCAGCCTGTCAGCCTCTCTGACGAGGTAAGTGGCGATGGCTATGAGCGGCTGATGCGGGCATTGCGGTTTCGGGCAGCGGAATTAGGCATATCAATCACCCAAAACGCCCAAATTCCCCCGTCTTCCCCGTCAACGCCACCTCAAGACCACTCAATGACAGAAGATCAGACAGAAAGTCAAGAGGATAATGCCACTATTGGTGATGGGAATGGTGTTGAGCGGGCCGAAAACGCCATAGAGTGTGTCAACAGTGATCATACAAGTGGCCAAACCAATGACAATGCATTGACGCCACCCCCTACATTCCCCATTGTGCTGCCAGATTTACTGCGTCAAAGCATGCAACGACGGTTTGGGCGGGGCAGCATCTACGGCATTCACCCCACTGCACAGGGAAATACGGTTATCTTGGCGAGTGGGGGGGCGTGCGCTGTTGAGATATCTGCCGAGCCGCCCACCTGCCATATCGTGTGGGAGATAGATTGCCCTTCGCAATGCGGTGTATATCATCCATCGCGGGGGCTGCTGGCACTCGGCAACCGCCACCGCATCCTGCTCTGGGATACCCGCCGCGGGGTGCTCGTTGGCGTGTTGGAGGGCCATACGGCGCGGGTGGCGAGTGTGGCCTTTTCCCCTGATGGCCGCTATCTTGCTTCTGGCTCCCGTGACCGCACGGTGCATATTTGGCATTTGGACGGGGAATATAGCATATTGCACACGCTGCAAGGCCATACCGATACGATTAAAAGTTTGGCCTTTTCTCCCGACAGCGAGCTGCTCGCCACCGGAGCCACCAATGGCACGATCCGGCTGTGGGACGCGGCAGAGGGAGAGCGGGTCAACCTCATTCAGGGCCGCACGACGGTGCAGACGATAGACTTTTCTCCCGACGGCGAGACGGTGGTGGCAGGGGCCGCTAATGGCTCAATCCGGCTTTGGCACGCCTCCAACGGCCAACGGCTCGATACGCTGTGTGGGCATAAGGGGATGGTGACGAGTATCGCATTTCTGGCCAATGGCTCACTGTTAGCATCCGGCTCCACCGACCAGACGATATGGCTTTGGCGGATGCTTGATGGCGCGCACGTCAAGAAGTTGATGCCGCAGCGCGGGCGGGTGACTGCAGTGGCTTTTCCTGCCTCCTCACGCCTTCTGGCAGCGACGGCGACCGCCATTATGGAGTGGCGCAACATCGCCCCGACATCAACCCGCTCTGCCCACCCCGCCTCTCCACCTCGCGCCTCCTCATCCGCGGTATCGCCTGCGGCGGGGGAGGAGTGGGTATGGCCTCTCACGGGCTACACAGAGAGCATTACCAGCATCTGCTTCAGCCCGGATGGCACACTTCTCGCCGCCGGTATGGGCAATCAGGCGGTGTATGTGTGGCGGGTGGAGGATGGCTCACTTCTCGCCGCGCTCACGGGCCACACCAGCACGATTAAGAGCATTGTCTTCTCCCCTGATGGCGGTCTTTTGGCGTCTGGCTCCGATGATATGACGGCTCATATATGGCGGTTACAAGACCAAACCCGCCTCCACACCCTGACCCACCGCGATTGGGTGCGGAGTGTCGCTTTTTCGCCTGATGGCAGCCTACTCGCCACCGGAGCGCGGGAAGCGTGGATATGGCGGGTGGAGGATGGGAAAGCCCTGCACACGCTCTCGCACAACACCGACCACGTTGCGAGTGTGGCCTTTCCGCCGGATGACGGTGGCGGGGATATCCCTCGTACGGTGGTGGCGACCGGCTCCTGGAATGGCACGGTGCGGCTGTGGGATACGGTTGAGGGCGGGCGCATTGAGACCATCCGCAAGCCAACCAAGCAAAGTACGCTCTTGCGGGTGGCGTTTGTCCCCGACTCGGCCACGCTCGCCATCGTGTTGAGCGAGACCTCCGGCGCGAAGAATGTGCGGCTGTGGAGAGCAGGAAGTGGGGTCAAGCGGCGTCACACGCTGAAGGGCTATAAAGGCACGTTGCTTGATGTGGCTTTTTCGCCAGATGGGACGTTGGTGGCGGGGGCGTCAAGCGATGGGGCGGTGCGGGTGTGGGCACTGCTCAATGGCGTCCTGCAGCACACGTTTCAAGGCCACGTCGGTGCGGTACAGAGTGTGGTCTTTGCGCTAGATGGCCGGACACTTGCGTCGGGGAGCGAGGACGGGACAGTGCGCGTGTGGCGGCTTCCAGAGGGGGCGGAGGGGGAAGGGGAATAATCCCTCCCCCAACGTGACGATATTCTTTGTCGATTAGTCGGACTTAGTCGATCATCCGGTAGCCGGGCAGGGTCAGGAATTCGACAAAGTCATCGCTGGTGATGAGCTGGTCGAAGAGCTTAGCAGCCTCTTCATACCGCCCCTGCTGGTACTCATCCCCAAGCAACCCCTTAATCTTCTCAAGCTCCTCTGCCAACATCTGCCGGAAAAGGTCAACGGTAATATCGCGGCCATCATCCAGCACCCCGCGCGGGCTACGTATCCACTGCCACACCTGCGAGCGGGAGATTTCGGCGGTGGCGGCGTCTTCCATCAGGTTGAAGATAGGCACACAGCCATTCCCCGCCAACCACGACCCCAGATATTGCACCCCAACGTTGATATTCGTGCGGAGACCCTTCTCCGTGATCGGCCCTTCGGGGCCAAATTTGAGCAGGTCGTCCTGCGTAATCTCCACATCCTCCAGCTTGCGGTCGATTTGGTTGGCCTGCGGCATCTTCGCATTGAATGCCTCCAACGCAATCGGCACCAACCCCGGATGCGCCACCCACGTGCCGTCGTGGCCATCGGTCGCCTCACGCTCTTTATCGGCGCGGACTTTGGCAAGGGCTTCTTCATTGGCTTGCGGGTCGTTTTTGATGGGGATTTGCGCCGCCATCCCGCCAATAGCGTGAGCATTGCGGCGGTGGCAGACCTTGATGACAAACTTGGAGTAGGAACGCATAAAGTGCGTGGTCATGGTGACCAGTGCACGGTCAGCAAGCACAAAATTCTTATCCGTGCGGAATTTCTTGATACAGCTGAAGATGTAATCCCACCGTCCGCAGTTCAAGCCGGAAGAGTGATAGCGCAATTCATACAAAATCTCCTCCGCCTCAAACGCGGCCAGGATGGTCTCAATCAAGACGGTCGCCTTGATGGTGCCGCGGGGAATACCAAGCGTATCCTGCGCAATATCAAACACGTTATTCCACAACCGCGCTTCGAGGTGGCTCTCTAGCTTGGGGAGGTAGAAATAGGGGCCGCTTCCTCTCTCCATCAGCGTCCGGGCGTTGTGGAAGAAGTAGAGCGCAAAATCGACAATGCCCCCCGCCACCGGCTCATCATCAACGAGGATGTGCTTTTCCTCAAGATGCCAGCCGCGCGGTCGCACTAGCAACGTCGCGATTTGGTCTTTCAAGCTGTAGGATTTGCCTTCGGGACTGACAAAATCAACCTGGCGGCGATTGGCATCACGGAGGTTGATTTGCCCCTGGATGAGGTTTTCCCACATCGGCGTGTTGGAGTCCTCAAAGTCCGACATGTAGACCTTGGCACCAGAGTTGAGCGCATTCACGACCATCTTGCGGTCGGTCGGGCCGGTGATCTCAACGCGCCGGTCTTGGAGATCGGATGGCACGGGCGCAACTGTCCACGTCGGGTCGTTGCGGATGGCGGCGGTTTCGGGGAGGAAATTGGGCCGTTCGCCCGCCTCAAATGCCTGCTGCCGTTCTGCCCTCTTCTGGAGGAGTTCCTTGCGCTTGGCGTTGGTGGCACGGTGGAGCTTAGCGATGAGCGCAAGCGCGTCGTGGGTCAAGATTTCGGCAAATTCGGGGGAAACCGTTCCGGTAATCTTCACACCTGCTGGATAATTCGTCATTGAATACACCTCATTTCGTCTAATTTCAGGTATCCGTACTACGGTGTGTACGTCTGCGTACTCTCACAGTTTACATGAGAACAGTTACAACCGCAATACACCCAAACGCTATCAGCACGATTCCCGAGAGCCGGTTCACCCACCTCATCCCCGTCGTAGAGAGGAAAAACCGAAATCGCTCTGCCCCGCTACTCAGCAAAAACCACCACAGCGCTGAGCCAAAAAACACCCCTCCCACCAACAGCAATGCTGCTCCAAGGGCGATATCGCCAGGCACAACGTTGGACGCCGTATGTTGGTTTGCAAGGCCCAACCCCGCAAAAATAGCCGTGAACGACACAATCGTCATGGGGTTGGTCATCGTGAGGAAGAACGTTGAGCCGTAGGCGCGCCAAAGCGAGAGAGGAGCGGTCATCGTCGTGGCGGGCGCAAGAACCGCCGTGTCATGGGCAGCCGCCTCCACCGTAATCGTGCGGTAGCCAAGGAAAAGCAGAAACAGCCCTCCCATACTCTGCAGGAGCGGCTGTTGGTCGATCAGGAAAGATGAAACCCACGTCAGCCCAAAACCGGCGATACACCCATAGCACGCATCGGCGGTGGCCGCGCCTATGCCGGAGATAAACCCCACGAGTCGGCCATCGGCGAGCGTCCGGCGGATACACAGAACACCGATAGGGCCAACGGGTGCCGCGATAGAGAGACCAATAATCACTCCTCGCAGCACAACCCCGATGGCATCAAGCATAATCTTTGCCTATATGCGGTCTATAGTGGTCTATAGTGGTCTATAGTAGTCTAGATATGGATGGCAGAGCCATGCACCAATGCGTGCGCTGCTTCTGCGATGGACTCGTAGAGCGTTGGGTGGGCGTGGATGGTGTGCATCAAGCTCTTGCCGGTGGCTTCGTGGCTCAAGGCAAGCCCGCCCTCGCTAATCATCTCGGTGACTTGCGGGCCGATCAGGTGGAAGCCAAGAATCTCGTCATACTGCTCATTGGCGACGATCTTGATGAAGCCGGTGCGGGCTTGACCCAACACCCGCGCCTTGCCGTTGGCGGAGAAGGGAAATTTAGCCACCTTGACCATATAGCCTTGCTCTTTGGCTTTGGCTTCCGTCAGCCCCACACTCGCAATCTGCGGCGTGCAGTAGGTGCAAGCCGGTATCTGCTTGTAATTGATGGGGTGCACTTCCTGGCCCGCGATGTGCTCAACCGCCAAAATGCCCTCTGCACTGGCGACGTGCGCCAACCACGGCGTCATGACGCTGTCGCCGATGGCGTAGACCCCCTCGACGTTGGTGCGCATACACTCATCGACCTCAATGAAGCCGCGTTGGTTGATTTCGACGCCAAGCTCCTCAAGGCCAATGCCCTTGTTGCGCGGCATAATGCCAATGCCAAGCAGCATACGCTCCGCCTCGATCTCTTGATCGTTGCCATCGCTGTCAGTCACCTTGGCGACAATATGGTCGTCGGTCTTCTCCACGCCGTTGAGCTTTGCGCCGGTGAACATCTTGATGCGGCGGCGCTTAAATGCGGTCTCAAGCTCAGCACTGACTTCCTCATCCTCCAGCGGCACCAACCGTGGCAGCGCTTCGACAATCGTCACCTGCGAGCCGAAGGAGCGGAACATCGATGCAAACTCCACCCCAATCGCCCCGGCACCCACGACCAGCAAACTCTTGGGCACTTCGGTTAATTGCAGCATGCCGGTTGAGGAGAGAATGCGATCCTCATCAAACTCAATGCCGGGGATGGCACGTGGTTTGGCTCCGGTCGCGACGATAATATGTTTGGTTTGGAGGGTTTCCTCCCCGCCCTCGTTGAGCTTGACGTGGACTTGGCCCTTGGCCACAACGCTCCCCCACCCTTGGTAGAGGTCGATGTTGTTCTTCTTGAGCAGGTAGGCGACGCCATCGCTGCTTTGCTTGACGACGGTCTGCTTGTGCTTCATCGCCCCTTCAAGGCTAAACTGCACATCGCTGGCGGTCACGCCAAACCGGCGGCTCTCCTTGAACTCTTCTAGCAAGTCGGCACTGTGGAGTAGGGCTTTGGTGGGGATACATCCCACGTTCAAGCATGTCCCGCCCAACGCCCCCGCCTCAACGACGGCGGCTTTGAGGCCAAGTTGGCCCGCCCGTACTGCCGCAACATATCCTCCCGGCCCGGAACCAATGATGACCACATCGTAGAGCGCGTCACTCATGGAGCATCCTTTCCTCATAGTCGATACAAAAAACACATCTGTGTGTTCAATCTTAACATATCAGATGCAATTCTCTTCTGGTTGGTTACAAAAACCCAAAATGGTGTATCTTGCGTGTCGCCCCCGCTTCGCATATACTTGGCCACTATGAGTACCACACAAGACCAACAGCGTTTTCCACCTATCCTTGAGGTCGAATCGCTCTCTCGCACGGTTGATGGCCAGCATTTGACTAATGCCGTCTCCCTCTCATTGCACCCGGGCGAGATTATTGCGATTTTGGGGCCAAGCGGCTCCGGTAAATCCTCATTCCTACGGCTGATCAACCGGCTGGATGAGCCTACGAACGGCCATGTGCGCCTCAAGGGCAGCGACTATACCGCCATCTCCCCCCAACACCTGCGTCAGCAAGTGGGGATGGTCATGCAAGCGCCTTTTCTTTTCCCCGGCACGGTGGCAGAGAATATTCGGTTTGGGCCTGCGCAGCGCGGCGAGGAAATCTTGCCTAGACGCATTGATACCTTGCTGGATGAGGTGGGGTTGGCTGGCTATGCCGACCGCGACATTTCGACCCTCTCCGGCGGCGAGGCGCAACGGGTGTCATTTCTGCGCACGCT
>CAZGLO010000020.1:40826-51829 GCA_964526735.1 uncultured Chloroflexaceae bacterium
ACCGGGGCGCATTCTGCAAAGGAGGTCACAGCGCCACGGGGCAGTCGCGGCTTCAATGGAGCCACGGGCACCGCCGGTTTCCGGCGGCGAGGCGCGACGGGTGTCATTTCTGCGCACGCTCGCCAATGACCCATGCGTCCTGCTACTTGACGAAACGACCTCCGCCCTTGATGAGATCTCAACATCGTTCGTTGAGAGGTTGATTACCCGCGTCACGCAGGAGAACCACGTCGCCTGTTTGATGATCACCCATAGCAAGGAACAAGCACATCGTATGGCGGATCGGGTGATGATTATCGTCGATGGAGCCGTTGCCGCGCTTGCAACCCCAGAGGAGATCATTTGATGCTTACGCAGATCTTTCATGACCCCATCCCGTTAGCACTTGCGCAGTCGGCGGCGGTTATTTTGCTGGCCCTGGCGACGATCCTCCTCGCGCGCTCGCAGGCCATCTCCATCGCAAATGAAACGGTTGTGGGCGTGGTGCGGGCGATTTTGCAGATTGTCGCGGTAGGCTCTGTGCTGGCTTTTCTGCTGAGCGGCCCCGAATGGACAAGCATCATCCTGCTCTCGCTGATGATTGTCGCGGCGGCCTTCACCGCACGCAAACGCGCCCAGGATATCCCCGATGCCTTCCTCATCTCCCTCTACGGCATTGGTATCGGGTCAGGCTCGCTCATCATCCTCATGGTGTGGATCGGGGTGATTGACTCGGCCATCTCCGACGTGGTGCCAGTGGGGAGTATGCTCATCGCCGGTGCAATGAACTCCAACGCGATGGCGCTTGACCGCTTTCAGGCAGATATCAAGGCGCACGTTGGCGAGATTGAGGCGGCGCTTGCGCTTGGGGCCAAGCCGAAAACCGTCGTTGAACGGTTTACGCAAAACGCCGTCTATGCCAGCCTCATCCCCCGCCTTGACAACCTCCGCTCTCTGGGCATCGTCTGGATACCCGGGCTGATGGCGGGTATGATCGTCTCGGGCGAAGATCCCATCTACGCAGCGCTCTACCAGTTCGTCGTGATGGTGCTTGTCTTTGTGGTTGCGGCATTTTCCTCGATCATCACGTCGTTCTTTGTGCGTAGCCGTATTTTCTCGCCCGCAGAACAGCTTCTCCTGCGGCCAAAAAACCAACCTCCCGCCCAATCAACCGCCAAAGAGCGCAAAAATAAATAGCATCGCCTATGTTTATGTCGCCATAAAGGCGTCGTCAAGCGGCACACCGGCAATATCAGCAATCGTCGTGAGCATGTTGACCAAATCTGCCTGCGCCATCAGCTCGTGCACCTCCTCCTCTGAAAACCCCACCCGCTGCAACGCCTCAAAGTCGTCGTTAGAGGTTGAGGTGGGGTCGAGGGCGCATTTCGACACAACGTGGACAGCCGTTTGGTAGCTTGCGGGGATGTATTCGCTTTGTAGGTCAGCAGTTAGCTTGAAATCGGCGTTTTGGCAGAGTTGGCCGCCCATGCTATCGGCCATCATCCCGTGGGCCACCGCACAGTAGGTACATCCGCGCTTCTCAGAGACATGATGGAGGATAAGCTCTTTGAGGACGCGCGGTACCTTCCCCTCAAGCAGCGTCGCCCGCACCTTGGCCCACGACGCCGCCAAGAGCGTGGCGTTGCTGCCCTGGCACTTGAACCAGTTGGGCACAAAGGGCACGCCCATCTGCTCCACCACCTCATCGTAGATACGCTTCACCTCATCATTCGCATCGTCATACTCCACAATTGGGAACCGTTGCACTGTTGACATGCGCATAATCCTTTTCATCGTAGTTGCAATCTTTGAGAGTCTCAACTATAATACACGACCTATTTTAATACCAGCGGCGCTATCCCCGACCGATAGTGCCCATTCTTACAGGAGATCCACGTTCATGATCTGGTTTGTGCAGCGTGTTGCACGGCTTTTTTTGCTGATACTCGGTATTGCCCTGTTTGCACCGATTGTATTGTTCCCGAAGAACGCTCTTGCAGCTCCCCCGCAGCTTTGGCTCCCCACCCCCGTCGGCCAGCAATGGCAAGTCATGCAAGGATTCTATTGTGGTTCGCACACCGGCTCGCAAAGCCGCTCACTCGACCTTATCAACCTCGATGGGGCCACGAGTGGTGCACCCGTGCGCGCGGCGGCTGATGGCACCACCTTCGTATGGGAGGCATGGTCTGGTACGCTCATCCTCTCGCACGGCGACGGCTACTATACGCTCTACTCCCACCTCCAAAGCGTTATCTCTACCCAACGCGGCGTGGCGGTTGAGCAGGGAGAGGTGATTGGCCGCGCGGGGAGTGTTGGATATAGCACCACCCCGCACCTCCACTTCAACTACTTTTATGCGCCTGATTCCGGGGCCTACCAACGCACGCCCCTTGAAATAGATTTTGCTGATGGTTACGAGTTTTCTGATACATCGGGGTGTAGCCAGCACCGGGGGCGGGTGGTTGTCGCCAGCGATGGCGCTCCTGCCGCCACAGATACACCTACCCCGCTCCCGCCAACCGAAACTCCTACCTTGACGCCAACCGCAGAACCCACGGCGGTGCCGACAAACACTCCCGTGCCCACAGAAACGGTAGAAGATACCGAAGAGGAAGAGGCAAGAGAGCGTACGGCGGTGCCAACTGATGGGCCACGGTCAATGCTTGGTGGCGGCACGGATGAGGAGGAGCCGACGGAAGAGCCAACGGCCACGCCTTCCCCCTCGCCAACGGAGGAACCAACCGAGGAGCCGACCCAAGAGCCGACGGCCACGCCTTCCCCCTCGCCTTCGCCGACCCAAGAACCAACAGAGGAACCGACGGAAGAGCCGACGGCCACGGCCACTCCTTCCCCCTCGCCCTCACCCACAGCAACCCAAGAGGTTCCTGCATCGCTCACCAACTCTTACGCGGTGGAAGCCACGCCGTTTTAATGGCAGTGGTCGTTTGTTTGCCGCCCGCAGCTCTGGGCGGGCGGTGGCGCGCTTCTCTTTTCTTTCTTGTAATAATCGTAAATCTGTGTTATCATTCAATTCCAGGGCTGCTGTCATACCGCCTATTGTCTCGGAGACGGCTCTGCCGTCGCGCCAGGGACAAGCCGCCTGACTTTCGTCAGTGCGGTATATGACCAAGCCATAATTAAGAACACTTGTCCTTTGCAGGGAGAGAAAAACATACTGTAAACGATGCCCGCCGCGCTCTCAATAGGGGAACGGTGGGCATGATTGTTTCCAGGATCGTGCTCTTGTCTATATGGCGCTTTTCTGCTATTATGAGATCCCAACGAGAACCCTTTTATTCCTGTAAAGTATTTATGAGGAGCGTTATGAACCAGGATATCGGCCAACTTTGTGCCAACGCGATCCGAGCTTTGTCCATGGACGGCGTCCAGAAGGCAAAGAGCGGACACCCGGGTATGCCGATGGGCATGGCTGATGTATCATATGTGTTGTGGTCAAGCTACCTGAAGCACAACCCGAAAGACCCGCAGTGGCCAGACCGCGATCGCTTTGTATTGTCTGCTGGCCACGGCTCGATGTTAATCTACAGCTTGCTGCACTTGAGCGGCTATGATCTCCCCATGGACGAGCTGAAGCGGTTCCGCCAATGGGGCAGCAAAACGCCCGGACACCCCGAATATGGCCACACGGCTGGTGTTGAGACCACGACTGGCCCATTGGGGCAAGGTATATCGAATGCGGTGGGGATGGCGTTGGCCGAGCGCTACCTGGCATCAAAATTCAACAAACCAAATTACACACTGGTTGACCATTACACCTATACCATCCCCGGCGACGGCGACTTGATGGAGGGTGTGTCGCACGAAGCATGCAGCTTGGCTGGCCACTTGAAGCTCGGCAAGCTCATCGCGCTCTACGACAGCAATAAAATTACGATTGATGGCTCGACGGACATGAGCTGCTCCGAAGATGTCGCCAAGCGATTTGAGGCCTATGGGTGGCAGGTTTTGCATATTGATGGCCACAACATGAGCGAAATCGCGGCGGCACTGGACAAAGCCCGCGCTCACACCGAACAGCCAAGTTTGATTATTTGCCGTACTCACATTGGTTTCGGAAGCCCAAATAAGCAAGATACGTCCAAGGCGCACGGCGAACCCCTTGGCGATGATGAAATCCGGTTGACCAAAAAAGCGCTTGGGTGGCCAGAAGAGCCTGCCTTCTACGTGCCAGACGACGTCTACACGCAGATGCAGCAGTCCGGCCAAGAAGGCGCAAAGCAACAACAAGCCTGGCAACAGTTGATGGACAACTACCGCAAGGAGTTTCCTGAGGATGCCGCGCTGTGGGACAAGATGTGGGCCAAGGCCGTCCCAGAGAACTTGGGCGAGTTGCTGCCAAACTTTGAGCCAGATGCCTCTGGCCTCGCTACCCGCGCCGCCTCTGGCCAAGTCATCAATGCGCTGGCGGCGGAGATCCCGTCATTGCTTGGTGGTTCTGCCGACCTGCACGCCTCCAACAACACGCTCATCAAGAATGCGGAGGCGGTTCAGGCCAGCAACAACTATGCGGGCCGCAACCTCTACTACGGCGTACGCGAGCACGGGATGGGCAGCATCATGAACGGGTTGGCGCTGCACGGCGGGATTATCCCCTTCGGCGGTACCTTCCTCGTCTTCAGCGACTATATGCGCCCCACCATCCGTATGGCCGCCTTGATGGGCTTGCAGGTCGTCTACGTCTTCACGCACGACAGCATTGGGCTTGGGGAAGATGGCCCCACGCACCAACCCGTTGAGCACGTCCAGTCACTGCGCGTCATTCCCAATCTCTACACCATCCGCCCCGCCGACGCCGCTGAGACGGCCCGTGCGTGGCAAGTGGCGTTGGAGCGCCGCGATGGCCCAACCGCCCTCATCCTGACCCGCCAGAAGATGCCAACCTTCGACCGCACAGATAGCAAATTTGGGTCGGCGGAAGGCGTGCTGCGCGGTGGATATACCATCTATTCGCCAGAAAACCCTGAGATTATCCTGATGGGCAGCGGATCTGAGATTGATTTGGCGGTCAATGCCGCGAAAGAGCTTGAAAAGCACAACATCGCCGCCCGCGTGGTGAGCATCGCGTGTTGGGAGCTGTTCGACAAGCAAGATCAAGCCTATATCGACAGCGTGCTGCTGCCAGATGTTAAGGTTCGTATCGCCATCGAAGCGACAACCCGCTCTGGGTGGGGCCGCTACTTTGCCGGGCCAAAGCGCCGCTTCATCGGCATTGAGCAGTTTGGCGCGTCCGCTCCCTACCAAGAACTCTTCAAGCAATATGGGTTCACGGTGGAGCGTGTTGTTGCCGCTGCCCGCGAATTGTTGGCGAAGTAAGAGCGAAGTAACACGAAGTAATAGCTCAGACAACAATCATATACGGTCTCAGATACAACAAGGTTTTATCGGAGGGGTTGAGGAGGGGGTCGTCATACCCTCTTCAAGCCTTCCTCAAGAGTGATATTCCTCATGGCTGATGTAAAGATAGCCCCATCAATTTTGTCCGCAGATTTCTCACGATTGGGTGAACACGTACGTGAGGCTGAAGAAGGTGGGGCCGATTGGCTCCATGTTGATGTCATGGATGGCCACTTCGTACCGAATATCACCATTGGCCCCATGATCGTCGCCGCCGTACGCCCCATCACCAAGCTGCCGCTTGACGTGCACTTGATGATCGAAAACCCCGACCGCTACCTTGCCGACTTTGTCAAGGCGGGGGCCGATTTGATTACCGTGCAGGTTGAGACATGCCCGCACCTCCACCGCACCATCCAGAGCATCAAGGAGTTGGGGGTCAAGGCGGGGGTGACACTCAACCCTGCCACGCCGCTCTCCACTGTGGAAGAGATTTTGCCCTATATCGACCTTGCTCTGATCATGTCGGTAAACCCAGGGTTTGGTGGGCAATCGTACATCCCCACCAGCACGGCCAAAATCCGCAATCTGAGCCGCATGCTCAATTCGATTGAGTCAACCGCCGAATTGCAGGTGGATGGCGGGGTGAAAGCAGACAACGCAGCAGAAGTCGTGGGTGCAGGCGCGACTGTTCTTGTGGCGGGGTCGGCTGTGTTCAACAAAAATGCATCCGTTGCCGAGAACATCACCCGTATTCGAGAAAGCGTTCGCTCGATCTAATACGCAAATAAGCAACTACGGACACAAGAGGGAGCCAATACGGGGAAACAACATCCCCCCACTGGCTCCCTCTTCGCATCTACACTGATTTACCGACTTTACCCACGGGTATCAACCTTCACACCGATGGGTATCGACGTGGCGGCGTGGGAACAACCCTACACAAGCCCGCGTAACACCGCCAACGCAGCATCGTAGTCAGGTTCTTTGCCCGCTTCGGGAACATATTCGGCATGGCGGATGGTTCCTTCGGCATCCACAACAAAGACCGCACGGCTTTCCAGCCGCACTTCCTTCACATAGGTGCCGTAGGCGGTGCCGAAGTTCATATCAAGATAGTCGGAGAGGGTTTCGCCATTGATCGCATTGTTTGCCCCACACCACCGTGCCTGCGCAAAGGGAAGATCGGCGCTCACCGTGATGAACGACGCTTTGTCTTTGAGGGTGCTGGCTTCGGAGTCGAAGCGGTTGGTTTGGATGGCGCAAACGCTGGTGTCAAGCGACGGAACGACGCTAATGAGCATTGGTTTGCCGCGAAATACCGACATGGTCACCGGCGCGAGCTGGTTGTTGACAAGGACGAAATCGGGAGCCGCATCGCCCGGCTCTAGCTTCGGGCCAATCAATGTCTTCGGCCCGGCGAGATCAAACGCTCCTGAACGTTCAATAGTCATGAGAAAGGCGCTCCGATGCGCCATCCCCCTTTCTATTTGATACAAATTGATACAAAACGACTACCAGTGTGTTCCGACGTACGGCCTAATAAAGTGTGGTCTTCCGATCTCTCTGCTACTACAGTGTACTATACCATCTTGAGAGGTCGATCATGTGCCCACTCTTCTCACATCATCTGTCGTGCGTTGGCCCAAGCGACGCCGGTCTTTTTTGCCAGTGTATTGGTAATGTATTATAGTGTATACACACGCCCAACACAACGGAATACGTCGAGGTTCTCTTTTTTTTCAGTTGTACCGCAAAAAATGAAAGACACAAACACTCGCCTGTGAGGTGCATATGTCTCCTTTAACCTTAGATCAGGTTCAACTCGAAACACTCAGTCAATTAATGGCGGCTGGTGGCCATAAAGATGTCGAATCGCTGCTCCGCGCGTCGTTGGAGCGGCTGACCGCCTTTTGGCCCGCCGAAGCAGGGGCACTCCTCTACCTCTCCCCTCATGGCGAGGCGACGTGTGTGGAGCATGGCCCGGTCGGCAGCGAATCACATACCTTGATAGAGCAAGCACGAACTGGTTTTCGACGGCGCGATAATGGTGAAGAGCCGTCCGTTGGATATTATGCCTTAGAAGGCGGCTACAACCTGCTTGAACTCCCCCTGCAGAGCAATGGCCAGGGAGTGGGGTTGCTTCACCTTATTGTCAAAGATACAGGCGAAAAGTATGTGCATGGGCCTGATACTTTTAAGCCCGATGAAGATTTGTTGATCCTGTTGGTGCGAGCGATTGGGGGCGAAGCGGATAAACTCGCCGCGCTCCAGCGCGCCGAACGAGATTTGCGCGAATTGCGGCTGCTCTACGAAGTGGGGCAATCGCTCTCTATGAACCTCGATCTCTACAGCCTCCTCAACGACATCAAGCTGCACGTGCCCGACGTGGTCAATGCAGAGCGATGCTCTATTTTCCTGCTCGACGAGGCACAAAATGAGTTGTTGATTGATATCCCCGGCCAACTGCGCCAATTTCGTATGCCCGCCGACCGCGGTATCGCGGGGTGGGTGGCGATGCACGGCATTCCACAGATTGTCAACGATGTGGATCAAGACCCGCGCTGGTATAACGGGATCGAGCGGGAGGTCGATTTCATCACGCGCTCACTGCTTTGCGTGCCGATGCGGGTGCAAGACCGTATCATTGGCGTGATGCAGTTGCTCAATAAGCGCGGGGGCGGGTTGTTCACCGAACAAGACATTCAGCTCTTAACGACACTCGCCTCGCAAGTCGCCATTGCCATTGAGAATGCAAGCCTCTACCGCAGCCTCAAGGAAGAGCGCGACAAGCTGCTCAGCAAAGAGGAGGAAGTGCGCCACGCCATCGCCCGAGACCTGCACGATGGCCCCGCACAGAGCCTCACCGCCATCTCTATGAATATTGAGTTTGTCAAGAAGCTCATCGTTGCGATGCCAGACCGTGTGAGTGGCGAACTTGACACGCTTGCTGACTTGGTGGTCAAGACAACCCACGATATTCGCACATTGCTGTTTGAGTTGCGGCCACTTGGCCTTGAAACGCAAGGATTACTCTCCACCTTGCAGCAATATGTCTCCCGCTGGCGCGACCCCTCTGGCAATGGCACGCAATTGCGTCTTGAAGCGCCTTCATCCGTGCCGCAGATCTCTCACGAAGCCGCGGTTGCCACCTTCATCATTATCCAGGAAGCCGTCAACAACGCGCGAAAGCACGCCCGTTCCCCCGAAATTACGATTTATCTCTACGAGGAAGAGGGGCACCTCACTGCGAGCGTCCGCGACCGCGGGCGGGGCTTTAATGTCGAAGCGGTACAGGCAGACTATACCAGCCGTGAAAGTTTGGGGCTTATCAATATGAAAGAACGGGCACGGCTGATTGGGGCAGAGTTTCGGTTGCGTTCCAAGCAGGGCGAAGGGACTATCGTCGAATTGCGTATCCCGCTGTAAACAGTTGTCTTCTCCCGCTCTCTGTGCTCTACCCACTCCCCGCTCCACCACCGACACAACGAATACGGGCAGGGGCGTCACCACAATTATGGTGTTTCCCCTGCCCAACGTATTGCCTACTAGCCGAAGCAAGAAGGTGTTATTCTCCCTGTTCGCCCTGCTCATCCTGTGAAGGTGCTTGACCAGAGATTTGGCCAGTCGCCGCCATTTCCAGGAGCCTCTGAATACGAGGAACCATATCTGCGGGATTGGGGTGCAGCCCTTCCAAGAGGAGCGCGTTGTCGTAGAGCTGCTCCGTCACCGCGGCGATGACGGGGTCACTCTCTTGCTGTTCAGCCCGCTTCGCCAACCCTGCAATGAGTTGGTGTGAACGGTTTAGCTCCAAAATGCGCGGGGTTTGTTGCGTTTCGTGGCCAAGCAATTGCTGGACGCGCTGCATCTCTCGTCCGGCAGCATCCTCCGACGACACCAGGCGTGATGGGTTGCTCCGCAGCACACTAGACGCACGCACTTCCTTAACCCGTTCTCCCAATGCTGTCGTGACTTGCTGGCACAGCTTGTCAAAGGCCTCATCGCTCACGCTGCTCTCAGAGACCGTGTGGTCTTCACCAGGGAGAGTTAGGTCTGCATCGTCAATATTGCGCAGTTTCTTGCCCTCATACTCCCGCAAACTCGTGAGCATAAAGCTGTCCATAATATCGGTCATCAGCAGCACTTCGATGCCGCGCTCGGCCAGCGGGTCGAGGTGGGGACTGTTGCGCGCCGCCTTGAGATCGCTAGCGGCCAGGTAGTAGATTTCCTCTTGCCCTTCGATCATGCGGCTGGTGTAGTCTTCCAACGAGGTCAGTTTATCGTCGCCGTGCGTCGAATGGAAGCGCAAGAGCTGGAGGAGTTCATCGCGGTCGGTGAAATCCGTCGCGATCCCCTCCTTGATGAACACGCCGAACTCTTTCCAAAAGGCGGCATATTGCTCTTCCTCTTTCTCCGCCATGTTCTTCAGCTCACGGAGCATCTGCCCTGTCAACGTCTTGCGGATGCGCTGGAGAATAGGGCTGTTTTGGATGGTCTCGCGGGAGACGTTGAGCGGGACATCCTCGCTATCGACCACGCCCTCCACAAAGCGGAAATAGTTGGGGAGAAGCTCTTTGGCCTCCTCCTGAATGAGGATTTTGCGCGAATAGAGCTTGATTTTGCCCTCAACGCGGCGCTCAATCAACCCGCGCTCCCGCCGTGCTGGCAGAAAGAGTACGGAATGCAGATCGACCGGCGCGTCGGTAGAGATGTGGATGTGGCTGAGCGGCTCGTCGGCATCGAGCGTCAGTTGCTTGTAGAAGTCGGGATAGGATTCTTTCTCGACATCACGCGGTGGACGACGCCAGAGCGCTTGTTGTTGGTTGATGCGGCGGTCGCCCATATAGATGGGAAAGGCGACGAAGTCAGAGTGCCGCTTGATGATCTGCTCCAGCCGCCACTCATTAGCAAACTCGGCGGCGTCTTCCTTCAGGTGGAGTACAATTGTCGTTCCACGCTCTTCGCGGTCGCCTGGGCTGATAGTGAAGGTATCGCCGCCTGTCGCCTCCCACGTGGCAGATTCGGCGTCGGGGCGGAAAGAGCGCGACGTGACTGTGACGCGATCAGCGACCATAAAGACGGAGTAAAATCCTACTCCAAACTGCCCAATGACCTCTGCACTGGCCTGTTGCTGCTCTTTGAGCTGTTGCAGGAAGGCGCTTGCACCTGATTTGGCGATGGTGCCGAGATGTTCGATCATCTCGTCGCGCGTCATCCCGATACCACTATCTTTGATGGTAATCGTGCGGTTTTCTTCGTCAACGCTTAGGTGTATTTCAAGCTCACTGTCGGGGTTGAGGACATCGCGGTTCGTGAGCATCTCAAACTGAATGCGGTTGAGAGCGTCGGAGGCGTTGGAAATCAACTCCCGCAGAAAGATTTCGCGTTCGGTATAGAGCGAGTGCGCCAAAATGTCAAGAAGTTGCCGAACTTCAGCACGGAACGACAGCGACTCACCGGATGGGGCCTCTTGAGTTGTCTCTGTATCTGTCATAGTTTTTTTGAAGGCCGCAAAGGCCCTATGCTCCTTTCATTGTGCTCAACGGATCGACCATACAACAACGGTACAACAACGGTACAACAACTGTGCAAACTATTGTTTCTTTTTCAACTTGTTGTCAGCTACCCAGAGCTAAAGCACCTGGGCTTGTGCTCGCTCCTCCACCCGT
>CAZGLO010000021.1:0-47046 GCA_964526735.1 uncultured Chloroflexaceae bacterium
TGCGGTTGCGGGCGGCGAAGAGACCACCGATTTCCGCAGGGCAACCACGATTGAACTGGGCCACGGGCGGCTGACCCAACGCACGATCACGGTGAGCAGTATGCTGGCAGACTATAGCGATTGGCCGTTTCTAGCGCAGGTGTTCAAGCTGGAGCGACAGGTGACGCGGCACGGCAAGACGACCACCGAGGTAATCTATGGGATCACCAGCCAACCGCCGGAGGTGGCATCGCCAGCGCAGTTGTTGCAGCAGGTGCAGACCCACTGGCAGATCGAGACGGGGCTGCATGGACGGCGGGACGGGAGCTTGCAGGAGGATCGGGCGCGGGTGCGAATGGGGCAGCACGTGCAGGAGGTGCTGAACAACACCGTGGTCGGGTTGTTCCTGAAGCATCAGTATGCGAATATGGCGGCAGGACGGCGCGAACTGGATGCCATCATCAATCGGGCGTTGTTTCAGCTGTCCCTGGCTGCCTGACTTTGCAACAGCCATGGTAGATCATATGGTATAATGTGATTATACGAATGCCCAAGTATGGTTAGGGTAAAACATCTGTAAACAAGATAATGCTCATTTGTACTGCACAGAAAACAAACGGTACCATATGTAGTGCTAGAAATCCCAATGGTGTTCAACAGTGCCAGAAATGTGGTGAACCATTTGCTTGCTATTCATGCAATATTCCACTCTATGCACTAGAAAAGGGTGAGATTAGCCTAGGGGGTAGTGATGAGAGTGCTATCAGAGAGATTGCTAACATACTTCAGGGTATTGCCAAGCAGTACAACTTGAAATTTACTCGTAGACCAAAGCCGCAGGGATGAGACGTAATAGGTGAGGAGCGGTTTGTATGCAACCGCACACGTATGAAAGGAACAAGAGAGAATGTTAAACAGATACACAAATATGAAACATGATCTGTCACCGCGTGAGCAAGAGATACTTGCCCTGATAATACAAGGGAAAACAAACAAAGAAATAGCCTTTCTTCTGAAACTATCGAAGTCTACCGTTGATAGGTATGTGCAAAACTCTCTTCAGAAACTCAATGTGCGGAACAGAACAGCGGCAGCCCTAAAGTACTATCAATCTATAGTACCCATGTCTTAATATAAAATAAGGAATAGTAAAGTAATATTAGGTGTGATATGATTAGCTTAGGGGCTAACTAGGGATTTTTCTCCTTGTGGATTAATCCACCAAAACCCTAATGTTGCTTTTGTAACCTAGTTATA
The DNA here is from genome assembly GCA_964526735.1 of uncultured Chloroflexaceae bacterium. GTDB lineage: Bacteria > Chloroflexota > Chloroflexia > Chloroflexales > Chloroflexaceae > JAAUSY01. The sequence goes on from CAZGLO010000021.1 coordinate 1,237, forward strand.
AGGAGTATGTATGCAAACCATTATTAATCTCAAGAAATCTAAGTCTGTTCGTCAAGTGGCTTGCGGAGGTTGTAAAGGATCACATGCAGGCTAAAAAATCTGTTTAAAATAAACTACCACAGTGGAATTCATTATAAAATCCCACTGTGGTAGTTTTAGTTAGGACTTTTATATGAAATCATCTATTTACAACTATATACAAAAAATAGATGAAAACCGATATGTTTTATTTAATAAGTTTCACGGAAGCATAGCAATCGTTGGTCCTGATGTAGCTGGACCTTTACAAAAAGGGGAAATCCACAATATTTCCAATGAAAGTATTGATGAGTGCCTTGCATCTGGTTTCATAGTTGAAGCAATTCAAGATGAAATTGAAGAAGGTAAGAAACGGTTTCAGGAAAGTCTAATAACCAATGGAACACTAAATATTACTCTTGAAATATCTCAAAAGTGTAATTTTGGATGCCTGTATTGTTATCAAAATAGCTACAGAAAAGAGACCGGGATTATTTCATTGGATATTATAAAAAAAACATTGGATTATGTTATAGAAGTCACAAAAAGAAAACAAGTTTCCAAAATAAAACTATGTTTTATAGGTGGTGAGCCATTACTAAATCAAAAGGAAATATGGTTTATTGTTTCATCTTTCAGTGATTTTGCCAAGAAAAACGGTGTTATTTTGGAGAAGAAACTAGATACTAATGGCTATTTACTTAATGATGCTATTGTCAGGGAAATGGATTTTATCTCTGTTTCACTTACAAATAAGGAAGACCATGATAAATTTCGGACGTTGAGAAATGGTCTTGGTACGTATGAACAGATTATAAATAATTTAGAAGAGTTGAGTCCTGTTTTTAATAACTATAATACTTTTCTCAGTGTTAGGTTTAATGCAAATAACGAAAATATATCCTATCTTAAGGAGATGTTTCTCCTGATAGAGAGTATAGGAATTAAAAAATTTGAAATCAGTTTGTTTAATACTATAAATTATGATTATAACAACATAAAAAATCAACTCTCAAATCAAGAATTCGGGAAATACTATATAGATTTTCTGAGATTTTTATTTGAATCTGATAAAACCATAAATGATTTTCCATTACCAACTTTTTCTGTATGCAAAGCATACCATCCTTTTAATCTAAAAGTGTCTTGGGAAGGAAAATTAGCTTTGTGCGATGCTTTCTATCCCCCAATCGGTCACATTGATGATTTAAAACAAAATCCTGAAAGATACTTTGAAATATTTAAAGATTACGTCGGACATAATCCTTACTCTGATTCTCAGTGTCGAAATTGCCCTGATATTGGGATATGCGGTGGAAAGTATTTTTGTAAAGAGACTGATCTTTGTAATTTTCTGCCATATTGTTTAGAAGACTACCTAGATTTCTTTGTAGAATGTTACCCACAAAAACCACATCTATTTCAATTTTTATAGGATATTTGTACAAGATGCGGTGATTAACCAGGCATTGTTCAGGTATTGGTAGAGACATAGCCTAACTATATTTTGACAGCCAAACGCCCCGGTCGCCCGCTGGGGCGTTTGCGTGCGCGGGGGCAGCACGTAGAAGGCGGTGGCGATTTCGCCCTCTTGGAAGACGAATGCCCCCTTCTTGAAGTAAGACGGTTGCGCGGCGGCGTGGATGGTCTGGAGGGCTTGTTCGTCCAGCCCTTTGAAGAAAATACTGTTGCGAAGCGTTGCGAGTGCCATTGACCCTCCTCAAAAACGTATGATACTATCAGGTGTGACCCAAAAATATCTGATTTCTCTCTTCAACCTTGTCCTTTCTCCCTCCTTAAGCATACACCCGAACCTATGTCCCCGTGTAAGGTTGCGGTGCGCACGCGCTTGTGGGTATAATTAAGACAACCTTTCGTCTACAAAAGACACAGGACAGACAACCGCTACGGCGCAAGCAACGCTGGAAAATCGAACGAGCCATTGCCTGGTTGCAAACCTATCGCTGCCTGGTCGTCCGCTATGAGCGGCATAGTGTCAATTTCCTGGGCTTCGTCCAACTGGCGTGTGTCCTCATTCTCTTACGACAATTTTTTTGAGACTGGTTCATGACGGATTTCAAATTCCTTCAGAAGCGTGGGGAGGCGGGGGAACCGCTTCAGCTTGACCGCATAATCATAATACTTGCAAAGCAAACCCTATGATAGATCCTCGCTGGAAAAAAGTCCTTTCTGATCTGTGGTCGAACAAGACCCGCACGCTTTTAGTGGCGATGTCGATTGCGGTTGGCGTCTTTGCGGTGGGGATGATTTTCGACGCCCGCATCAGGATGCTGGAAGGTCTCTCGAAGGGCTACCTTGCGGGAGACCCTATGAGCGCGGCGATTATGACGGTAGACGCCTTTGATGAGGATCTGCTCGACGCCATCCGCAAGATCGAGGGCGTTGACGAGGCAGATGCGCGCAAAGGGGTGAGTGTGCGGCTCAATGTTGGGCCAAACCAGTGGGAAAACCTCTACCTGACGGCCATCAGCGACTTTGATGATATCCGCGTGGGGCGGATGATCCCCGAAGAAGGGCAATGGCCCCCTCCCGACGAGCAGCTTGTCATTGAGCGTTCCGCCCTCAATCCGGTATTGGGCTTTGAGATGGACATCGGGGCGACGTTGCACATCGAAACGCTTGACCAGAAGCGCCGCGATATGCGGGTGGCGGGCATAGCGCACGACCTCAACCAGCCACCGACCTTCCTATTTGGCACCTACTTTGGCTATATCACCGAAGATACGCTTGAATGGCTTGGCGAAACCCCCCGCGAATATAACGACCTGACCTTTACTGTCCGCCGCGACCGTTATTTCGACCAAGAGTATGTCGTCAAGGTGGCGCGCGAAGTGCGGGAGAAGATCGAGAAGAGCGGCGTCGAGGTGGGCGAGGTCTTTATCCCGCCGGTGCCGGGCGAAAGCCCTGTCGCGTCGTTCGGCCTCAAGCCGATCCTGCAAATCCTGAGCGTGGTCGGTATCCTTTCCGTGCTGTTGAGCGGCTTCCTGGTGACGAATACCATCTCTGGCGTGCTCATGCAGCAGATGAAGCAGATTGGCATTATGAAGGCAGTCGGCGCACGCAGTGGCCAAGTCATCCTGATGTATATCGTCCTGGTCATCTGCTTTGGCGTGCTGGCGATGGTGATTGGCGCGCCGCCTGCCTACTTTGCCGCCCGCGCCTTCACGGCATTTTTCGCCACGCTCTTCAACTTCGACCCCATCAGCTACGGTATCTTGCCACAAGTGCTGCTGCTAGAGGCGCTGGTGAGTATCGTTGTGCCGGTCTTAGCCTCATTTTTCCCATTGTGGCGCAGTGCACGTATCACGGTGCGAGAGGCGATTAGCACCGACTCGTCAGCAGGCTCCTATGGGACAAGCATCGTAGACCGGCTGATCAACCGCGTCCGCGGATTTCCGCGCCCTGTCCTGCTGTCGTTGCGCAACACGTTTCGGCGCAAGGGGCGGCTGACCTTGACCCTCATCACGCTCACGCTGGCGGGGGCTATCTTTATCGCCGTCTTCTCGGTGCAAGATTCGGTGGCCCTCTCGCTTGACGAAATCTTTGACACAATGGTGAAATACGACGTTCAAATGCAGTTTGACCGCGCCTACCGCAGCGACCGCATCCAAGTAGAAGCGTTGCGGGTGCCGGGCGTGGTCGAGGCAGAGACGTGGGGGGTGGTGGGGGCGCGGCGGTTGCGGCCCAACAATACCGAAAGCGATGCGATTTTCCTGCAGGGCGTGCCGCAAGATACTACGATGATAGACCCGGAGATTATGGAGGGGCGAGCGCTCTTGCCAGATGAGCAAAATGCGCTCCTCATCAGCAGCGGCCTCCAAAAAGAAGAGAAAGACCTGCAAGTGGGCGAGACGATGATCCTCAAAATCAAGGGCAGAGAGACCACATGGAACATTGTCGGGTCGTTCAAGGGGTTTGGCGCAAGTCTCGTCGCCATCACCAATCTGCAGTCGTTTGTGGTTGAGGCGCGGGAGGCGGGCGATTCGACCGAGCTTCGCGTGCGGACGGAAGAGCATTCCAAGGCCTACCAATCGGTAATCGCCCAAAATATGGAGAAGCATTTCCGCAGTGTTGGGTTGCGGGTCAGCTCAAGCACCACCTCCGCCTCCGAGTACGACCAAGCGGTGGAGCAGTTTAACATCATCGTCTACTGTCTGCTGATTATGGCGGTTCTGACGGCTATTGTTGGGGGGTTGGGGCTGGCTGGCACGATGAGTATGAATGTGTTGGAGCGCACCCGCGAGATTGGCATTATGCGGGCGATTGGCGCATCGAACCTCTCTATACAGCAGATCGTGGTGGTGGAGGGGATTATGATTGGCCTGCTCAGTTGGGCGATTGGCGTGGGGCTTGCCTTCCCCATCAGCAAGGTCTTGAGCGATACGGTGGGGAACCTCTTCACCGGCTCTCCCTTCAGCTACACCTACTCTATCGGCGGCGCGCTGATATGGCTTGTGCTTTCCCTCTCCCTCGCCATCATTGCAAGCCTCCTGCCCGCCTGGAATGCTTCCCGGCTGACCATCCGCGAAGTGTTGGCGTATGAGTGAGGGCAGAGGAGCGGGGTGCAGACAGATGGTCACACGGTCGCTCCCCCTCACCGCATGCCATCCGTCACCGCGCGGAAGAAAAAGCGGTGCGTGAAGAGGAATAATATTACGACCGGCAGCGCAATCAGGACGCAGGCAGCCGCTTGGACGTGGTAGGCATTCTCAAATTGCGACTGGAAATCGAGCAGGCCGACGGTCACCGTCTTGGCCGCGGGGGAAGAGAGGAGCACCACCGCGGGCAAAAACTCATTCCACGCCTCGACGAAGTTAATCAGGAAGATGGCCATCATCCCCGGCATCGCCAGCGGCGCAACGATGTGTCGCAAGATATCCAGCGGCGATGCGCCATCCAACAACGCCGCCTCCTCCAAATCACGCGGGATGCTGTCAAAGAAGCTTTTGGCGATCCAGATGCTAAATGGCAATCCACCACTCACATGCACCGCCACCATCGCCAAGTTGGTGTTGAGCAGGTCAAGATGGCTGGCAAGCCGGTACATGGGGATGAGGTTGGTGAGGCCAGGGAGCATTAGCACGCCCAATACCCCCAATTGCAAGACGCGGCTGCCGCGGAACTGGTAACGCGAAAAGCAATACCCCGCCATGCCCGCCAACGGGATGACAATCAGCGATGAGACCAATGCGTTAATGATGGTATTGGGCAGGTAGGTCGTGAGCATGCGGCTGTTGAACACCTGCTGATAGGCCTCCAACGACCACGTCGGGGGGAGGATGCTTGGGGGCGAGGTCAGTACATCGCCTTTCGTCTTGAACGAGGTCAGGACGATGTAGACGAACGGCAAAAGCGTCAGCAGGCTAAACCCCGCCAACGTCAGATGCGTGAAGATGGTATCGACCTGCCGCCGCCGCGGCGAATGCGAGATCATCATTGGTGTGGCTCTATTCCCCTTTCGTAGGCCAAACAGCGTCCAGACAGGCGAGATGGGCTGGTTGGGCTGGTCGGGCTAGACAGGCTGGTCGAAGGTGTTGGTGCGAAGAATACGCAGATACCACAGCGTCAACAGCATATTGAAGCCAAACATCACGATAGCAATCGCCGCGCCAAGCCCAAAATCGCCAAATTGCCACGCCGTCTGGTAGAGATGATAGCTCAAGGTGCTGGTTGCACGTGCAGGCCCTCCCGCCGTGATCGTCAAGATAAGCCCCAACGAATTGATACCGCGCATCGACAAGATGAGAATGGTCGTGGCGAGGTGGGGGCGTATCATAGGCAGCACAATGTGCCAGAACGTCTGGAATGGGGTCGCACCATCAAGCGCGGCGTGCTCCAACACCTCCCGCGGCAGTGTTTGCAGGGCAGCTAAGATGAGTAGCACGGCAAAGGGCAATGTCCGCCAGACCGACGACAGCACAATGATGGCCATCGCGCCGGTCGAGTCGGCAAGCAACGTTCTCCCCACAATCGGCTCAATCCACTCCTGCAGAATGCCGTAATCGCTGATGAACATCCACCGCCACATTGTCCCTGCCACCACGTCCGATAGCACCCACGGCACGATAATCATCAGCATATAGACTGATGTGAAGCGCACATGCCGGTTGAGCAGAAGCGCCACCCCAAGCGCAAGCAGCACGGTGATGATGAGGTAGGCGGCGGCAAAAACAAGCGTCAGCCGGATACTCTGCCACGTATCGCTGCTCTGCGCAAGGAGAGCGAAGTTTTGCAGCCCAACGAAAACATCTTCGCCATACTGCCGCCGGTGGAGGGCCAGAGAGAGGGAAAATAACCCGGGATAGACTTGCAGCACCGACAGGATAATCAACGAAGGAGCCAGTAACCAGAACGGCGACCGGCTCCGTGCGCGCCACTTCCTCCAATCGACAAACGTATCACGTGCTTGGGCATATCGTGTTATGACTTGCATGCTGAATTTCGTCTCTTTGATATCAGGTTTTGAACGAATTGGGAGGAGAGTGGGGAATATGAGGTTAGGGTGCTGTTTGGTTCTGGTGTCTCTGGCCCAGATATGCTGCCAAATACTCCCGTGCCGCCGCGACCACCGCCATTGAGCCGGTGGCACACACAAGGTCGTGAGGCGCGGCGGCGGCAAGAGCCGTCTCCATCGCGGTTGGCGGGTCGGGGCAAAGTTGAATACGTCCCTGCACATAGGGCCATATGGCGGTGGCGAGGTGTTCCAGCGATGCGCTGCGGGTATGGCCAGTGGTGGTGAGGACAACCATCGTGGCGTAGGGGAGAAGCTCCTCCGCAATCGCCCGTATATCCTTATCTGCCAAAACGCTCAGCACAAGGATGAGCCGCGTATTTGGGTATTCCGCCTGGAGGCTACGCATCAACTTGGCTGCCGAGTCGCCATTATGTGCGCTGTCAAGCACAATCGCGGGGTGGGGGGGGGAAGGCACATCCACCACCTCAAACCGCCCCGGCCACTCTACCTGCATCAGCCCATGACGGATAGTGTCTGCCGTGAGCGGGAGGGCGGGGAGCGCGGGTGGTTGCTGCTGCTGCCACCACTCATACCAAAGCTGCACAATACCGCTTGCTAATCGGCTATTTTCCTGCTGAAAGACACCCCGCAATCGAACCATCTCTGGCGCGGTCTCTGGCGTGATTGGCGCGAGATAGGGGAGTATCGCGTCCGGCGTGTGTATGCCATCCGGCTCCGCGTGGTAGAGCGGCGCACCACGTTGTTCTGCCTCGTCGTGGATGGTCATCGCAGCTTCTGCGACTTGCGACACGGTGATGACAGGCACCCCGCGGCGTAAAATACCCGCTTTCTGATGCACGATATCGGTCAAGCGGTCGCCCAAAATCTGCGTATGGTCGTAGCTGATCGAGGTGATAGCAGTAAGCGTCGGCTCAACGACATTCACCGCGTCAGTCGCGCCACCAAGCCCCACCTCCAACACCGCCACGTCTACGGCTTCGGCGGCAAAGTGCAGGAAGGCCATTGGCGTGGCCACTTCGTATGTGGACGGGGTGCCAAGCGAGGGCGGTAATTCCTCAACCGCCTGCTTCATCACCTCTGTGAGCGCCACGAACGACTCTTCCGCGATAGGCTCGCCATTCACCCGCATTCGCTCGCGGAAGGAGTGCATATGTGGCGTGGTGTAAAGCCCCGTCCGCAGCCCCGCCGCCCGTAATATCGATTCGACCATCGCCGCGGTAGAGCCTTTGCCTTTCGTCCCCGCAATCACGATGGCAGGGTAGCTTTCGTGCGGGTGGTTGAGTATGTTGAGGAGGGCCGCGGGCCGCTCAAGGCTCATCGCCTCAAGCGACGGCGGTACCCCTTCGGTATCAGTAAAATGGAGGAGCCAGTTCAATGCGTCGAGGTATGTCCCCGTTGCATCGATTACCTCCTCTCGCTGTACACCGTGTACACAGGTTGATTGCTGCATAATATGGTTTAGTTTCTCTCCTACCGCTGCCACCGCGCTACGGCTGCGTTGCGTTGTACTCCTCCTGGATATCTTGCAGCTCAGTGAGGATATCGCGCTCTGGATGAAGCACTAGATCGTTGATCGAGGTGCTGAGGAGGGTCAATGCGCGGTCATAGTCAAGCAGTGGCGGCATAAATTCGCCATATTGCTGCTGATTTTGTTGAATGAACTGCCAATATTCTCCCGACAACCGAGGATCGTTGGCGCTGCTCTGCAATGTGGGGATGCCACCCGCCGCAATCGCATAATTTGCGTTATTTTCGGTGGTCATCAGGTGGTTGATCATCTGCTTGGCTAACTCCGGCTGCGGCGACCCCCGTGGAATAGCCCACCCAGGCATGGTCAGCAGCACGACGGGGTCACTCCCCGGCGCGGCGAGGTAGGGAGCCAAGCCAAGCTCATCTGCCTCCATCGCCTGCAACACCGCCTGCGACCCGTCTTCAAACGACTCGCCACTCGGCGCGGTGAGCGGGGTGAGGTAGTTCAATGACCACGACCCTGCCCCAAAACTTGCCGCTGCGCCATCGGCGAACACCCGCTCGTGCTCAAACCCAGGCGCAAACACCACATCGGGGATGTAGTCGTTCTGGGCGAGCGTGCGCAGGAAGGCGATGGCTTCGGCTGTTTGGGGGCTAGCCCACGTGGCACGGCCATTCTCATCAGCATAGCGGCCCCCAAAACTACGGATAATGCTGTAGAAAAACCCTTCGGAGGCGGCTGCTTCACTCCCCTTAAACGTGATAGCGTAGGTATTTTGCTGTTTCAATGCTTCTGCCTGCTGCAGGAACGTCTCTGTGTCGGCAGGGAAGCCGTTTGGCCACGCATCTTTCCAATAATCTTTCCAATAGTAGATGAGGCGGCTGTAGGTGTAGGCGGGCACGCAGTAAATCTTGCCATCCGCTCCGGTACACCCCTCCAATGCTTTGGGATCGAGGTCGTCAAACCACGGTGCATTGCGGACATAGTCGGTGAGGTCGGTGAGCGTCCCGCGTTGGACGTGGAAACTGAGTTGTTGGCTGTTGACGTAGGAAATATCCGGTATGCCATCGCCCGCATCGACGGCGATACTCAGGCGGCTGTTGATATGAGCGTAGTTTTGGTGGACATTCGTGACCGTAATACCCAATTCGTCTTGCGTTGTGGCTAGCACCTCTACCAGCCAGCGATCGATGTCGTTTTGCGGCGTTGAGTCGTTGAAAATCGTCCACAACGTCAGCTGCTTCTCCGCCGTGCTCTCGTTCGTGGCGTCGTCGTCTGCTGGAGTGGTGGCGCACCCCCCTGCAATCAGCGTTATCCCAAGAATCATCAGGAGAAGTAAGTGTCTCAAAAGTGTAGGCTCCTTATGTGATGCGTCTGAAGGCTGCTCGGCAAATGATATGCCAAGAACTATATTCTGGCAAGTTTGGGGCAGAGAGCAGGGCGGGGGGATAGGTGGCATTCCCCTTGCAATGACGGTGGCGGGGGAGTGGGAACGGCATACTCCTGAAACTTTCTCCCTACTATCCACGTCCTACTCACATAGATAGGAATAGAAAAGAAGGAACGACATATGAGCTACCAACAAGAGACTACCTTCACCACCAATGGCATTGTCTGGTTTCTACTGCGGGTATTCTACTTTATCCTTATCGGTATCTGGCTGAGCGGGGTATGGGCAACCGTCGCCTGGATCCTCTGTGTGACAATCATCGGGATGCCGCTTGGCTTGTGGATGCTCAACCGGCTCCCGCAGGTCTCTACCCTGCAGCCTGACCGGAACGATCTCTACATCACCGAAGATGGGAAGATATACCAAGCGAAGGTTGAGCAACACAACATCATCATTCGGGCGATCTACTTTCTCCTGATCGGCTGGTGGTTCAGTGCACTGTGGCTGGCTGCTGCATGGGCGCTCTGCTCAGTCGTGATTGGGTTGCCGTTCGGCTTCTGGATGATGAACCGGGTGCCTGCCGTCATCACGCTGCACCGCTCGTAACGCACGTCTTTCCATATTCGCCATCCCCGTCCAAACACCATCAGAAATATCTCAATAGCAGCATTTCCTTACCCACCACGTCCCTTCCGCTCTTTGCCGTAGTCGCGTACTTCGGCCAAGAAGCGGGAGGGTTTTTCTTGTTGGCCGCGTGTCCGGCTCTTGGCGCAGAAGAGGTAGAGGCGTTCTTTGGCGCGGGTCATCGCCACATAACAGAGCCGTCGCTCTTCTTCTATCCCCGCCGGCGTGGCGAGGCTGCGTTTGTGGGGAAGTGTGCCCTCTTCCAGCCCGACCAGGAAGACAATTGGCCATTCTAGTCCCTTTGCGGCGTGTATGGTCAGCAGCTCGACGCGGGTGGTTTCTTCTTTCTCCGTGTCCGTATTACTGAGCAGCGCCACTTCCTGCAAGAAGCTTTTGAGGTCATCGTGCTCCTCCGCCGCCGTCTCCAACTCCTCAAGGTGAGCCTTCGCATCAGCAAGCTCTTCCGGCTCCATGCGCTCCTCAAGGAAGGCAAAATAACCACTCTGCTCAAGCACATCGTGAAGGAGGTGGTCAGGTGGATAGCCTTGGTCGGCGAGGTGCCGCCATCGTTTGAGCAGCGAGCTAAAGAGCCGCACGCCATCAGCCGCCTTGGCCGACAACTGCGATTGTGCAATGGGATGCCCTAGCGCTTCCGACAGCGATATTCCCTGTTGAGACGCAAAATCAGTCATCTTGGCAAGCGATTGCGCTCCAATGCCGCGTGCAGGCCGGTTGACGATACGGGTCAGGCTAAGGCTGTCGGCGGGGTTGACCACCGCCCGCAAATAGGCTAATGCATCGCGTATCACGGCGCGGTCGTAGAAGCCGGTGCTCCCGCGGACGTGATAGGGGATACCTTGATGGCGGAGGGCGGTCTCAAGGGCGCGGCTCATATGGCGGGTGCGGTAGAGGATGGCCATTTCGCCATAGCGGCGGCCAGTGCGGGCCTCCTCCTCAATCGCGCGGGCGACGTGTGTCGCCTCATCTTTCGCATGATCGGCCTCTATCAGGAAGAGCGACTGTCCTTCGCCCGCAACCAACGAGGCAGAACAGAGTTCCATTGGCTTGACGGCGCGGCTATGCCGAATGACGGCGTAGGCGGCATCAAGGATGACCTGCCGACTGCGGTAGTTGGTCGTCAAATCGTAGACCACCGCCTCAGGGAAATCGTTGGCGAAGCGGGTGATGATGGTATAATCGGCGTTGCGGAAGCCGTAAATCGCCTGCATACCATCGCCCACCGCAAAGAGTGAACGGGCTTGGTCAGGGTAGACGGGGCGGGTGAGCATTTCAAGCAGCGTGTATTGCGACGGGTCGGTGTCTTGATACTCATCGACCAACACGTGATTCCACTGCTCTTGATACTTCTCCAAGACCTCCAAGTGGCTTGAGAAGAGTTGGTAGGTCAGGAAGATGAGGTCGTCAAAATCAAGCGCATTGGCGCGTTCAAGCAGCCGTTGGTAGCGTTGGTAGCAGGCGGCCACAAAGCCATTCATCGCATCGCCAGAGCGGCGGGCGGTACGGGCCATCGCCGTCGGGGTAAGCATACGGCTCTTGGCGCGGGAGATGTGCCAGAGAAGCGTGTCCGGCTCAAACTGCATGGGCGGGCGTTCGGTGGTTTTTTCGAGCGCTTCGGCGGCCAATTGCAGTTGTTCATCCGTCGCGTAGATAGTAAAATCGCTGGTGTATGCGCCAATCCGGCCAGTAATCTCGGCCCGCAGCACGCGGCAGCAAATGGCGTGGAACGTCCCTGTCGCAATGCCGCGTGCCCGTGTGCCAAGAAGGTCGCGGAGCCGTTCACGAAGCTCTGCGGCGGCCTTGTTGGTGAAGGTCACCGCGAGGATGTTTGACGGTCGCACGCGGTGGTGTTCAATGAGATAAGCAATACGGTAGGTAAGAACACGTGTCTTGCCAGTACCCGCGCCCGCCTGCACCAGGATCGGGGCAGGGGGATGGGTCACGGCAGCACGCTGTTGCGGGTTGAGCGTATCAAACATACCGCCATCTTACCACGTTTTTCTGCTGTGTTGTGTTGCCCTCTCATTTGCCCTGCATAGCCACCCTACTAATCGTTCGGTGCGGCGGCGGCCTGCGTCATCAAATCCTTGATCCCGCCTCCGAACGGCGATGTTGTCCGTCCGCCTTTGAAGATGCGGAAAAGGTAGTAGATGGCGGGGAGGAGGAAGATCGAGCCAATACCCAAGGCTGTCAACGCGATGCGCAGGGTGATGGCGGGGGCGGCGGCCTCTTGCACCGTGATGGACGGCTCAATGAAGTAGGGATATTGCGCAGCGCCCCACCCCCACAGAATGATAACCACCTGCAGCATTGCAAAGAGCCGTGCCAGGTAAAATCGCCGTGTCCACAGCGCCCAGATGGCCCCCACCGACGCCACAACTCCGGCGGCGTGCATTGGCCCAGCCCACACGCTCTTGCTCAACCCCTCAAGGATGCGAGGCGCTTCGGAGCCGAGCAGCAGGAAGGTGACAATCTCCACCGCCTCCAGGACGACAGCCGTGATGAGGGCGCGCTTGCGGAAGTCGTCGCGGATGTGGGGGTCTTCCGTCTCGATAGTGAGGTAGACCGCGGCAAGGTAGGCAAAGAGCGCCAACGTCAAGACGCCGACGGCCAATGGCAAGGGAGACATCCACACGCCAAAGGGGCTACTGGTCACGATGCCGTCCTCAACCGTGATACGGCCAGTGGCAAGCGTCCCCGCCGATATGCCCAACATAATGGGCGTGATCACGCTTGCAATGGCAAAGATTGCCCCCCATCGTGCTTGGTGGGCGGGCGGCGCATAGCTCCGAAAGGCAAACATCGCCCCCCGCAGCATAATCCCCAAGAGCATCAGCATCAGGGGGACAAAGAGCGCGGTCATAATCACGCTGAAGGCCGATGGGAAGGCGGTGAAGAGCACCACAATCACCACAATCAGCCAGACGTGGTTGGCCTCCCAGATGGGGCCAATCGCATGCGCAATGAGGTCACGTTGCTGTTGAGCGCGCGGCCCCAATGCAAACAAATCCCACACGCCTCCGCCAAAGTCGGCCCCGCCAAGCAGCGCATAGATGGTCAACGCCACCAACAAGACCCCGGCAACTGCCGTTTCAAGCGTGAGCATAGTCGCCCCCCTTCTCACTCCCCTCATCATCGTTCTGCTCGCCGTGGATGGCTTCTTCAGCCGATGGGCTGGACAACACCAATTGCCACAACAGCCAAATGACCATCGCGGCGAGGAAGATATAGACCACCATGAAGATAATGAACCAGACCAATAACCCTTGCATCGGCGTGACGGCGTCTTCCGTGCGCATGATCTGGTAAATAATCCACGGTTGCCGCCCAACTTCGGTCACGGCCCACCCCGTCTGCACGCCTATCATGCCCAATGGCGCGGAGATGACCATCGCCCAAAGCAGCTTGGGGTTGTCGGGGAGTGTTTTCTTGCGCCACGCCCAAAATGCGGCAATCAGGCCAATAATCATCAGGATGGTGCCGGAAGCGACCATAATCTGGAACGACATGTGGGTGATAAGCGGGTTTGGCCACTCATCCCGCGGGAATTCATTGAGGCCTTTGACCTCTGCCTGCGGGTCGTTGAAGGCCAAGATGCTCAACAGATAGGGCACGTCAATCGAAAAGCGTGTCACGGCTTCTTCGGCATCGGGAATACCCCCAATCCGCAAAGGCGCGCCGATTTCCGTCTCAAATTGCCCTTCCATAGCAGCAAGTTTGGCTGGCTGATGTTTAGCGACAAACTTTGCACTGATATCGCCACTGATAGGCTGCAGTATCGCGGCGACGGTCATCACGCCAAGAGCGATAGCAAGCGCGCGGCGGTGGAATGGATTGGTGCGGTCGCGCAGCAGCATAAAGGCGTGAATGCCAACCACAGCCGCCCCCGCAGCCAGATAGGCGGCTATCGTCATGTGGAGGGTCTGCTGGAATGACCCCGGGTTGAGCATCCCCGCAATCGGGTCGATATCAACCGGCATGCCATTCTCCAGGCGGAAGCCGGTCGGGTTATTCATCCACGCATTCGTGGTCACCACAAAAATGCCAGAAATCATCCCGCTCAGGGCGACCATCCCGCCAGAAAGCCAGTGGATCTTCGGCGGAACACGGTTCCACCCGTAGAGGTAGATACCGAGGAAGATCGCTTCGGCAAAGAAGGCAAACCCCTCTAGCGAGAAGGGGACACCGATGATCGGGCCGGAAAAGCGCATAAACTCTGGCCAAAACAGCCCCAACTCAAATGAGAGTACCGTCCCGGAGACGGCTCCCACGGCGAAGAGTATCGCTGTCCCCTTGGCCCAACGTTTGGCAAGTGTCAAATAGACGTTATCTTTGGTGCGTAACCAAAGCCCCTCTGCAATGACCATCAGGAGTGGCATCCCAATGCCCGCGACGGCGAAAAACATATGGAATGCCAACGAGATGGCCATATCTAGCCGTGCAATGAGGAGATCACTCATAAAAAACATCCTTCTCTGTTGTTCTGCATAGGTGTATTCTGTTCGGTTACGTCCAGAGCATCCAGAGAGAGCGTACAACAACACAGCGGAAACTGAGACCTGCCCGCAATTCTACCACTTTTCTCCCCCTGCTCTTCCATTCCTCCTCCCGTGTTTGCACTCCTTCGTTGGGAGAGCGGCCATGGCGTGCTACAATACCTATATCATGTATGCACTTGACGAACTTGCCGCCGATCCTGGCCTATTTGCGGTCGCTGTCCACCGCCGACTGCCTTTCCGGCCACTGCTGGTCAAGATCAAGATTACGCCGCATTGCAATCTCCGTTGCGAGATGTGCAACCACTGGCGGCGGCCCTATGGGGCGTCGTTGGAGACGCAACGGTGGCGCGATATCATTGCCGAATTGGCGGAATTGGGGTGTCGTAAGCTGCACATCAGTGGGGGAGAGCCGCTGTTGCGGCCAGATACCATCGAGTTGGTTGGCTACGCGACAACGCTTGGCATCCGCGTCAATATGACCTCAAATGGCACGCTCATCGACAAAGATACCGCCCGTGCCCTCATTGAGGCGGGGTTGCGGGCGATCAACATCTCTCTCGACTCGCCCGACCGCAAAACGCACGAGCGCGTGCGCGGGGTGGAGGGCGGGTGGAAAAAGACCATACACGCCATAGAGCACCTCAACCGATGGCGCTCCCGCGGGAAGCTCACCATCATTCGGGTGAATACGGTGGTGTCGCGCCTCAACTACGACAGCTTGGCCATACTGCCTGCGTTTGTGCACCAATTGGGCGCTGATAACCTCAACTTGATAGGGGTTGATACGCATTGCGGGTCAGATCTTCGTCTCCCCCGCCGCCGCATCGCCATCTACAACGAGGAAATCGCCCCTCACATCGCGGAACAAGCAGTGGCACTTGGCCTGATGGACAACGAAGAGCAAGCCTATCCCTTTGGCCGTGAGCCGCGCGATATTCTCTACACCAAAGAGGGGTATTTTGCGCGGGGATGGTATAAACGCCACCCATGCTTTGCGCCGTGGACGCATTGTTTGCTTGACTACAACGGCGATGTCTTCCCGTGCTGTATGATGCGGGGACGAATTCCTGCGCTCGGCAATGTACAGGAAACGCCGTTTTCGGCGGTGTGGGCGGGAGAAAACTATCGCAACCTCCGCGACGCCATGCACCACCCACCCGCATTTGAGGCGTGCTCCATGTGCGATGACTTCCTCGCAGAGAATAAGCAGATATTTGCGTTGGTGCAGGCGGAGGCGGCAGATCTCCCCTCATCAACCTTGTCAGAGCCCGAATAGCAATCAGTCTATTCAATCAGTCTATTGAAATATAGCAGGTAAGGAAAAGAACTACCATGCACACCGTCACAAAAGTCGTCTACTCAACGAGCTGTGTTGAACGATGCCGCATGATCCCCAAGCTTCGCCGCAACGACGATGGGGATATTCAAGCATTTATCCCGATTGCGGGGATGAATGAGGAGGACGCCGGAGGAGAATGGGTGAATGCCATCGTCGCGAAAGCGGGCGATATGGCGACAATTGCCTGCGACCCCACCAGCGATGGCTTTCAGCCGGTGTACCGCTGCACCACCGACGAGCTTGAATCATTGCTGGAGGGAGGCGATCAGGTGGCAAATGTCTCATCGTGGCGCTGCAATGGCACCTGTCGCGATAAGGGTCAAACCGTGCAGTATGAGGTGACATCGGATGACAGCACGTTGACGATTGCGGCGCGGGGCCGTTCCTACCGCTTCCCGCACGATACGACGTACAGCATTGATGATATCACGCCGGAAATGGTCACAATGGTGGTGAACTACCTCGATGGCCAAGAGAACCAAAGTGGTCAGGCGGCGGGAGAAGGCAAGGCGGCGGGGGAGCAGACATTCGGGGAACAGACATTCTTTGATGTCCTGCAACAGGTGTTTGCCCATTAGCGCGGCAGAACGCTGACCAGAACGCTAAGCAGAACGCTGACTACATGTCGCCTGGCATTGCCAACTTCGGCGAGCATGTTATAATAGCCATCGGGAAATCCGTCCTGGCTGTTAGGACGTCGGGACAATGTGTGTTTGTCTTTAGCCAAAGGAGGCAAAAAGAACGTATGGCTCGAATTGCTATTAATGGGTTTGGTCGTATTGGTCGGCAGTGTTTCAAAGCGATGTTGGAAAACCACCCGGGCGAGTATGAGGTCGTTGCGATTAACGACTTGACCGGCAACGAGATGCTTGCCTATTTGCTGCGCCACGACTCAACCTACGGCCGATTTGAAGGCGAGGTGACGGTTGGTGACGGGAAAATTATTGTTGATTACAAGGGCAACCGCACCGAGCTGAAGACCCTCTCCGAGCGCGACCCCTCCAAGCTGCCGTGGAAGGACATGGGCGTCGATATCGTGGTCGAGTCGACGGGTTTGTTCACCAGCGCAGACAAAGCCCGCGCCCACCTGGACGCCGGTGCCAAGAAGGTCATCATCAGCGCGCCAGCCAAGGGCGAGGATTTGACGGTCGTGCTTGGGGTCAACGAAGAGCAGTATGACCACGATAAGCACCACATTATCTCCAACGCATCCTGCACGACAAACTGTCTAGCGCCGGTCGCCAAGGTCGTCAACGACCAATTTGGCATCAAGAGCGGCTTGATGACCACGATCCACGCCTACACGATGGATCAAAACCTGCAAGACAACGTACACCCCAAAGATATGCGCCGTGCCCGCGCAGCGGCCATGAACATGGTACCGACCACCACCGGCGCTGCCAAAGCCGTCGCCCTGGTTATTCCTGAGTTGAAGGGCAAATTCGACGGCTTCGCTATTCGCGTCCCGACGCCGACGGTCTCGATTGTTGACTTTGCGGTGCAGGTTGAGAAGGCCACCACGGTTGAGCAGATCAACAAAGCACTGACCGAAGCCAGCCAAAGCGAGAAGATGAAAGGCTACCTGGGCGTGACCAACGACCCGGTCGTGAGCACCGACTTTGCTGGCGATACGCGCAGCAGCATCGTCGACCTCTCCCTGACCATCGCCATGGGTGATAATTTCTTCAAGATCGTTTCGTGGTATGACAACGAGTGGGGCTACTCGGTGCGTGTCGGGGACTTGATCTCGTACATGCTGAAGAAGTTCTAATGCGAGGTGAGCGGTGTCTTGCTAGCTCCTGCTAGCCCGATGGTACCGGATAGTAACGCACTATCGCGAGAAGCCCGCCGTAGGCCTATCTCACCAGACAGGTCTACTGCGGGCCTTTTTGTTGCCAAACCGAAAAGCGATTGTGGGGGTATGAGGGGCAGTTACTCACCTCACCCGCCCCCACAACCAGAACACCACCTATCAGGAATATATTCATTCCCATCGGCTCCCTCCCCCCTATGAAGCAATCATCTGGCGCAGCTTGGTGTTGCGCCCCAATCGCCCCAACACATTTCGCTTCACATTGTAGACATCATTCACCGTGTTGAAGAGATCGCCCCGCTTGGCGAAGATGGCGCGGGGGGTCAGCCCCAAGACAAATGAGCAATACACCACCACTCGCTCCACCTCGTTGTTGAGTTGCTCATCGATGAGTTGCCAGAACTCTTCACGATGCACTCGGTTGAGGGCTTCCTCGTCCGGTGACGACTGCGGGATGACGCTAGGGGTCATATGCTCTTCCGGCACCATCTCCGACCACGATTGCGTCCGCACGCTGTCGATGACCACGCTGGTGGCGCACAGTTGGAGATAGTGCAGGAGCGAGGCGAGGGTCGGGAAGGAGTCGAACCGATCCGGCGTGATGGCTCGCCAAAACTTGGTGAACGCCCCCACCACGAAGAACTCACTGCTTTCGCCGCTGCTCGTGAACGCCCCACTACGGCGCACCCACCCCTCAACCAACCCATGGTAATGGCGGTAGAGCTGCTCCCAAGCGGTCTCGCTGCGCTCCACGAGGGCACGGCGGAATAATTCATAACTATAGCTGGTATCGTGCTGTTGGCCACGGTAAAATCGTTCGCTCTCACGCGCACAGCGCAACATCAGGGTCTGCATATCCATATCGGTTGGATGCGGCTCAGTGGCCGGGGTTTCTTTGTGTTCTTTTGTATCGGTCGACCGGCTGGACTCATATCCGTTGCTGACAAAGTGATCGCGCTTGGTCGCGGTGTGGCGTGCGAGAACTTCATGTTGCTGCATCATCTTGTTACTTGCCTCCTCATCCATATACCTTATTCACCGACTCTTACGCGGTTCGTTTGTTTGCCGCCCACATCGTTGGGTGGGCGGTGGCACGCCGTTTGAACGGCAGTGGTCGTTTTGATTGCCGCCCGCAGCTCTGGGCGGGCGGTGGCGCACTTCTTCTTTCTCTTTTGCAATAATCGAAAATCTGTATTATCATTCAATTCCAGGGTGGCTGTCATACCGCCTATTGTCTCGGAGACGGCTCTGCCGTCGCGCCAGGGACAAGCCGCCGCTCTTGAGAGCGTGCGGTATATGACGGGCCTTGTTCGCGTTGCACCAAAAAAGGTGATGGTGCCAGCATAGCAAAGCCACGCTACGGTAGAGATGCGGTTGAACTTCGGCTAGACTTCGGCGAAGCAACCGCAGTTCTTTCCCTTGATTGTAGAGAGTTGGGGTAGTATTGGGAAGGCTAACAGATGAGCAGGAGATGACAGTTTCTACGATGTGGTGTCGTAGTGTTTGGAGGCGCAAATCGCAGAGGGGCTGTCTCCACAGGAGGGGGGGAACAGCACCTGGCCTGGAGGAATGCTTGAGGGAAGCAGCCGCCGATATGTTGTTGAAACATGCATACTCATACGAACGTCAACAACCGTGTTACAAAATCCCGCTCGAAAGCCATATACAAACCATCACCGCAGTCTCACCGAAGTCTGCGGTAGCTTTGCTTAGGGGTATTATAGCACAACTGCGAAGCCGCGAATAGGGCTTTAGATAGGTTTTTATAACGACTCGCGGTCGTAGGATAAAGGGTCGTATTCCTACTATGACCCCTCGCAAACTGCGGGGCAGGATGGCGGCGACCGAAGGATATTGCATCCACTGCGGTCGCACGTCACCTCCACAGATCGTAGCAGATCCTTCGATCAGGATTGTCGGATCAAGGCTTCAATTCGTCGATCAATTCGGGGAAATATCGGGCGAGGAAAAGAAGAGGGGAGGGCAAAACCCTTCCCTCATGTCTAGTTGTCATATGCACGTTCACACATATTCGTGCCGCGCGCCACCGCAGGGAGAGGGAGTGTTACTCAATCGCTCCACTCCCCTGCAAGGCCGCCTTGCCAAAGATGTTGAACAGATAGCGGAAATTCATGCGGTTGAGTTCGGGGAAGCCCAAACGCTCCTTAAAATCCTCCACGTGCCGCCAATGCAGCCGTTGGTCGCGGAGCCGTTCAAAGGAGATCAGGTCGTCGAGGTAATCGAGCGTCGCGTCATCTACCTCGAATGTGGCAAACGCATCGATATTTTTCTTCCCAAACTGCTGCTCCAAATACTCACGGGTATTATTCACCTCTTCGACGAGCGAATCCAACAACGAGCGCCCCTCTTTATCGAAATAGAGAAAATAGAGGATATCTTCGATGTCTGGATAGCGCTGTTTGGCAAGCTCTAAGGCCATCGTGTGGTCGAAGTGGTAGTCATCATAGAACGACGCTTCTTCAAAGCCGTTGATGAAGACGCGGTAGCCCCATCCCCAATCTTCGGCATGAAAAAAGTGCAACAATGACACAAACTTTGAGAGTTCTATCAACGTATCGAAGGTCTCTGGCTGTTCGATCTTCTCATCTTTGATGAAAAACGCCGACCACTTGTCATTCAGGTGGTGGTGAAAAAAAGGCATGGATGAATGTTTCATCCATGCTTCAACGTGAGTACTGTGTTTTTGTAAAACCAATATCCCTGCGGTATGCTCGTTCCCTGCGGCTAAAGGCCTCATCATGCCAACCTCTGATGCGACGTAGGGGCAGCGGTTTGCCGTACTATTCGTACTATCCCTACTATCCGTACTATCCCTACTATCGCTTTCCACCCTTCACAACACTGGCCTTGATCAGATCGCGGTTCATATGGGCGATAAAATCAAGGCTGACTTCTTTGGGGCATGCTAGGGAACATTCCCCAATATTGGTGCATCCACCAAAGCCGTTCTCGTCCATCACGTCCACCATGCGCAAGACGCGGTCGTTGCGTTCGGGCTGCCCCTGCGGCAACAACCCAAGATGTCCTACCTTGGCCCCCACAAACAACATTGCCGAGGCGTTGGGGCAGGCCGCCACACACGCCCCACACCCAATGCAAGACGCCGCATCCATCGACAAGTCTGCCTTGTGCTTGGAGACAAGGACGGCATGGGCATCAGGGGGCGCGCCCGTGGGAACAGACACAAATCCGCCCGATTGGATGACTCGGTCGAAGGCCTGGCGGTCGACAATCAAGTCCTTGATGATGGGAAATGCCTTGGCACGCCATGGCTCAATGGTAATCGTATCGCGGTCTTTAAACGACCGCATGTGGAGCTGACACGTCGTTGTGGCCTCGTGCGGGCCGTGGGGAGTACCGTTGATAACCAACCCACATGCCCCGCAAATCCCCTCGCGGCAGTCGTGATCGAAGGCGATAGGCTCTTCCCCGCGCTCGGCGAGTTCCTCGTTGAGCGTATCGAGCATTTCGAGGAAGGACATGTCGGGGCTGACGTCGTTTAGCTCATAGGTGACAAGCCCGCCACGTTCTTTTGGGCCTTTTTGTCGCCACACTCGTAATTTTAGCCTCATCTATCTACTCTCTGTTCGTAGGAATTAATCGCGCTTCCGTTTTTCCGGTTTGTGCCCCTTAAACAGCCGTCCCACAATAAAGTCGCGGTTGAGTTGCGACACGACATGGGAACATGCAATGCCTTCAGGGCAAATAGCCGTGCATTCACCGATGTTGCTGCACCCACCAAACCCCTCCTCGTCCATCACCCGTACCATCTCGGTGACCCGCTGATGGCGTTCGGGCTGGCCCGCCGGAAGGGGGTTGAGATGGGCAGCCTTGGCCCCCACAAAGAGCATCGCCGATGCATTGGGGCACACCGCCACACACGCTCCGCAGCCAATGCAGGCCGCCGCCGCCATTGAGAGCGCGGTCGTGCGCTTGGAGACGGGAGCAATATTGGCTCCCGACGGCGCGCCGACCGATGTTGAGACAAACCCACCTGCTTGGATCACCCGATCGAGGGCACTCCGATCAACGATGAGGTCTTTTATCACCGGAAACGCCGCCGACCGATATGGCTCAATCGTGATGGTCGCGCCATCGCGGAACTCCCGCATGCGCAGTTGGCACGTCGTCATAAATGCGCGGCGTTTGGTGGCGTGCGGCAGGCCGTTGATGACCAACCCACACGACCCGCAGACCCCCTCGCGGCAATCGTGCTCAAAGGCAACCGGCTCTTGTCCGGCAAGGGTGATCTTTTCATTCAGCACGTCCAGCACCTCAAGCAACGTCATATTGGGGCTGACGCCGGTGAGTTCGTAGGTCACAAGACCACCCGTATGGTGAGGGCTTTTTTGTCGCCAAATGCGTAACGTAACCTTCATGTTGTTGGTATACCAGACTAGAACCCGCTACTTGTAGCTCCGCTGCGTGAGCTGTACATACTTGAATTCCAGCGGCTCCTTGTTGAGGTGGGGTTGCTTGCCATCGCCCATATACTCCCACGCGGCGACGTAGGAGAAGTTCTCATCGTCACGCAAGGCCTCATTCTCTGATGTCTGGCTCTCCTCACGGAAGTGCCCCCCACACGACTCGCTCCGGTTCAGCGCATCGATACACATCAGCTCTGCCAGCTCCAGGAAGTCTGCCACTCGTCCGGCCCGCTCCAGCGACTGGTTGAGGTCATTGCCCACGCCCGGTATCTTGACGTCATCCCAGAAGGCGTCGCGGAGGCGGGGGATCTCTTGCAGTGCCTGCTTCAGCCCTTGCTCACTGCGCGACATCCCGCAATATTCCCACATAATGCGCCCAAGCTCCTTGTGGAAGGAGTCAACCGTGCGCTGACCACGGACATTGAGCAACCGCTTGGTGCGCTCCTCAATCGTATATTCCACTTCCACGAACATGGGGTGCGATGTATCGACATTCTCAAATGGCCCCTGCGCAAGGTAGTTGCCCATGGTGTAGGGCAAGACAAAATAGCCATCTGCAAGCCCTTGCATCAGCGCGCTGGCCCCCAAGCGGTTTGCGCCGTGGTCGGAGAAATTAGCCTCTCCAACGACGAACAGCCCCGGAATATTGCTCATCAGGTTGTAGTCAACCCACAGCCCGCCCATTGTGTAGTGGATGGCGGGGTAGATGCGCATGGGGACTTTGTAGGGGTCTTCGTCGGTGATACGGTTGTACATATCAAAGAGGTTGCCATAGCGCTCGGCGATGGTTGACCTGCCAAGGCGGTTAATAGCATCCTGGAAGTCGAGATAGACGCCGTAGCCGGTCGAGCCAACCCCATAGCCCGCGTCGCAGACCATCTTGGCGTTGCGAGAGGCGACATCACGCGGGACGAGGTTGCCGAAGCTGGGGTATTTCACCTCAAGGTAGTAGTTGCGATCTTCTTCGGGGATATCGCTGGGGTGGCGGGTATCGTCTTTGTCCTTGGGAACCCAAATACGGCCGTCGTTGCGCAGCGACTCGCTCATCAACGTCAGCTTCGACTGGTGATCGCCCGAAACCGGGATACACGTTGGGTGGATCTGCGTGAAGCACGGGTTGGCGAAGAAGGCCCCGCGGCGGTAGGAACGCCAAATAGCCGTCGTATTGCTGCCCATGGCGTTGGTGGAGAGGAAAAAGACATTGCCATAGCCGCCGGTCGCCAAGACCACCGCATCGCCAACATGAGATGAGACCTCGCCTGTGAGCATATCGCGCACCACAATGCCGCGTGCTCTGCCATTGATGACGACTAGGTCAAGCATCTCCGTGCGGTTGTACATCTTCACATTGCCAAGGCCAATCTGTCGGGAGAGCGCTTGATAGGCTCCAAGCAGGAGCTGTTGGCCGGTTTGGCCGCGGGCGTAGAAGGTACGCGATACCTGCGCGCCACCAAACGAACGGTTATCAAGCAGACCGCCGTATTCGCGTGCAAAGGGAACGCCCTGCGCCACGCATTGATCGATGATATTATTGCTCAACTGCGCAAGCCGGTAGACATTCGCCTCGCGGGAGCGGTAATCTCCCCCTTTAATCGTGTCGTAGAAGAGCCGGTAGACACTATCGCCATCGTTGCGGTAGTTCTTCGCTGCGTTGATGCCTCCCTGTGCAGCAATACTGTGGGCGCGGCGCGGGCTATCTTGGTAGCAGAAGTTGAGGACATTGTAGCCAAGCTCGGCAAGGCTCGCCGCGGCAGAAGCCCCAGCCAACCCCGTCCCTACCACAATGACCGTATATTTGCGTTTGTTGGCGGGGTTGATAAGCTTCATATCGAAGCGGTATCTATCCCACATCTCTTCAATGGGAT
Organism: uncultured Chloroflexaceae bacterium; assembly: GCA_964526735.1. Lineage (GTDB taxonomy): Bacteria > Chloroflexota > Chloroflexia > Chloroflexales > Chloroflexaceae > JAAUSY01. The sequence goes on from CAZGLO010000021.1 coordinate 25,218, forward strand.
AGGAAGGAACCTGTGGGTCAAGTTTCGTCTGTGTCATAATGTCTGTCTATCTCCCTAGCTACTTGATATACCCGGCGAGCACGGCAAGCGGGATCGAGATATTCCCCACCATAATCGCAGCGGCGACCAGTGCGGCCAATGTGCGCCACATCATCTTATAGCGGCGGTTGTTGAGGCCCAACGTCTGGAAGAGGCTCCACCCGCCGTGGAAAATATGCACCCCCAATGCGACCAGAGCAATGATGTAGGCGGCGGAGGCGGGGATGAATTGGAAGCCGCGGATGAGGTTTTGATACACGTCGGATGGCTCGAACCCCGGAAGTACCGTGCCGGTGGTGAAATGCAGGATGTGGTAGATGATAAAGAACAAAACCACAACCCCACCCAACCGCATCATATTCGCGAGATACATCGTTGGGGAGACTTTGCTCTGTTTGTACCCGACGGGGCGGCCACTCCACGCCATCAGGGTCAACTGGCTCGCCGCCACGACATGCAAGATTAGGGCGAGGAGCAAGACCACGCGGGCGATCCACAACCCTTGCATCGGCAGCAAAACGGGCGCGCCCATCTCAAGTTTTAGCCATTCTGCATAGTGGTTGAGTTTCTCCGCACCGGCATAGACCTTGAGGTTGCCCAGCATGTGAAAGAAAACGAAAACGGTGAGGATGAAACCGGTCACGGCCATCACCACCTTTTTGCCTATGGACGTGCGATAGACTGACAGTACTCCTGTCATCAGACATTCCTTTCATGCGAGTGGGCACCCACCCACTCACCGTATCTCAGCAAGCAACAGTGTGTCGCATCGTGCGGCACTGCTGGGGAGCATCGTAGCCCCCAGCGGGGTATCCATTCGGCACCGTCGTGGTACCGTGTTGGTGGTATCAATTCCAGCATCTTACATATCGAGCTTGACCTTGGCCCCAAACTGCTTCTGCTCCTTGTCGGGGAAGTAGGTCAAACAGGCTGCATCTATCAAGTCGGGGTTGAGCGTGACCGTCTCCATATTATAGCTGGCAATCGAGATCATCTGGTCAATGATATCGCGTGGCTGGCACATACGGAAAGGACGACTCTCTGGTGCAAACCACTTGGCAACGAGATAGTCAAGCCCGCGGTCATCATACGGCACTTTGCGGATCTTGCACATAATCTTCCAAATCGCCCGCCACTGATTTTCCGTCGGGTCGATCACCTCAAACTTAAACTTGATACGCCGCAGCAGCGCATCGTCCCCTATTTGGTTGGGGTCGAGGTTGGTCGAGAACATGGTGAGCTGGTCGAAGGGAATCTGCATCTTCTGGCCCGTCACCGTGGTGATAAAGTCATACTTCTTCTCCAAGGGGATAATCCAGCGGTTGAGGAGGTAGAAGGGGTTGACCTTTTGGCGGCCAAAGTCGTCGATCAGGAAGATGCCGCAGTTGGCCTTCATCTGGAAAGGGCCTTCATACATCCGCGACTTGTCGTTGTAGATGAGGTCAAGCGACTCCAGCGTCAATTCACCGCCGACAATCACCACCGGCCGCTTGATGCGCACCCACCGCTTGTCAAATTCAAGGTCTTCGGGCGGGTCGGGGGCCACTTCGTGGACAATCGTGTCGAATAGCTTGATGATCGACCCGTCGGCCTCAATCGTATAGGGGATATAGATGGGATCACCCAAGAGGTTGGCAATACGTTCTGCGATACTCGTTTTGCCATTGCCCGGGTAGCCAAAGAGCATCATCGATGTGCCCGAATTGACTGCCGGGCCGACCATGTTGAGGATCGACTCGTCGATAATCAAGTCTTGAAACGCCTCACGGATGGTACGGCGCGTCACCTGGACGTTTTTAATGCTTTGCGCCTTGACTGACTCCACCCACCGCCGCAGCGGGACGGGGGCAGCACCGGCGTAGGAGGTCTTGAGAAGTGCGTCGTTGGCAGCGCGGTTGCCAAGCGGTGTCAGGATATACTCGTAGTTGATATCGCTATACCCACGTTGGCCCGCGATATCTATCTGGTCGATATCACGGAGTTGTATCAGCACCGGCTCAATAATGCCGTAATCAATCTTGATGGTGTCAACGATCTCGGCCCCGGTCGCCCGGCCTTTGTTGTAGATGATGCGCAAAATGTGCTCTGTCAAAAACGTAACGTTGAGATCGGTATCCTCTAGTGACCGAGGGATAGGAGGAACAAAGCTATTTGTCGCTCTGGGGGCCGATTCTTCTTCGGTTGGAGGTGCATCTCCAAGGTTGCGCGTCTTTTGGAGATTGACGCCATTTGCCTTGGCCTCGGCGATAAGCCGCTCGAGGTCTTCCTTGTGAAACATCAGGTGCAAAAGTGCGTCTTTATCTCCATTTTGCTGCGCTTTTTTGATACATTCATACAGCGCACGCGCAACGACATATTTTACTCCATCAGCGTAGAGATGGTGGAGATATTCTTGCTTCCGAACGTAACAATCACGGGGATGTTCGGGGATAGACATCATCTCTTGATACGATTGGTCGTCGAGGAGATAACGCATAAAAACCCTCCAGGTGTACAGCAATTGTGTGGAGTAGATGGCGTGTGTTGTACAGCTTGTCGCACGACATCCAAAACGATCTCATTATAGCACAGGACGACGGGAAGACTCGGCCTGGCCCCGACAACATTCCTGCCACCGTTGGTATATGGTACCACCACTTGCTGCATAGAATTGTGGTATTATCGAAACGAGTGGTTTATGTGAGGAGATCAGGGACTCTTTAGCGTATGTGAGGAACCGTGAGAATCACCCCACAGCTTCTGGTAAGTGCTTATATGCAGGGGGTCTTCCCCATGGCCGACCACGACGGGGAAATCTATTGGTACGACCCCAACCCGCGTGCGATCATCCCGCTTGACACTTTCCACGTTCCTCGCCGTTTGGCGCGGGAGGTGCGGCGTGGGCGCTATGATATCCGGGTAGATACCGTCTTTCGGCGGGTGATGGAAGAGTGTGCCCAACCTGCCCCCGAACGCGAAGAAACGTGGATCTCCGACGAGCTGATAGACATCTACGAAGTGCTCCACCATATGGGCATCGCCCACAGCGTTGAGGCGTGGCAAGAAGGTCAATTGGTAGGTGGGCTGTATGGGGTAGCGGTGCGGGGGTTGTTTGCGGGCGAGAGTATGTTTAGCCGCGCACCGAATGCCAGCAAAATTGCCTTGGTGCACCTGGTGGAACGGTTGCGGCGTGGTGGGTTTCTCCTCCTCGACACACAATTTATCACCTCTCACCTTGCGCAGTTTGGAGCCTATGAGATTTCGCGGGCAGAGTATAAAAGACGCCTTGCAGCAGCGATAGATAACTCGGTTGTGGCCCATTTTTGAAGGGGAGAAGGGGAGAAGCAGAGAAGGGGAGAAGGGGAGATTGGGAGATACGGACAACATATCCGACTCCCAATCGGGAGTAGCATCAAGAGCAACTATTTATCGGCGTTTGCGTTTGCGCTCCCGCCGTGATTCGCGTCGGGTTCGGCTTGTGGAGGCACTGGATTCTTCTTCCCCGCCATTGCGCGCTGCCGTATTTGCCGCATCACTGGCCGACTGCTTGGCGGACGAAGAAGCCGCCGCCGTGCGTCTTCGTTGTTGGTTACCCTGGCTGCGTTGGCCACCTTTGGCGGATGTTGCCGCACCAGCGTGACGCGGGTAGATGGCGCGGGAATAGTAGAGAATAGAGGCCCCAAAGAGAAACTCCACCGCTGCCAGCCCGTAAAACCACAGCGGTTGGTTGAGTGGCTCTATGTTCATCAGCCGAAGCAGCCCAAATGCGACCCCAATACCGCCCACCACAAGTAGCAGCATCCCCAGTTGACCCATTTTCTTTTTGCGGAACGCATGAGCGTCTTTCCACGCAGAGGTGAGAAAGATGAGATAAACGCCCACGGCCACCCCGAGCGCTTGCACAGTATAAAACGCCCACGCAAGTGGGCCGAACATTGGTGTGGTCTGCATAAGATATGCTGGGTCAAGATTCATGAAGGAACTTTCTAGCCAAATTATTGCTTTGCCATTGCAAGGTGCATAACGTGTATATTAAACATATAGCATAGCATACCTCTTGTGCTGAAACAAGAAGCGACACTGCCTACGTAGGACAGTGTTCTGACAGTGTTCTACATAGGCAGCGTTCGGATGTTTTTGGATGCACATCTCAGACGTGTGTCGCACGTCTCTGGGACATCCTGTAGGACATCTTGTAGGATGTGTTTTAGGACATCTTGTAGGACATCTTGTAGGACGTATGGGGACGCAAATGTGTTTCAGATGCGTTAAAATTCAATCATCCGATAGACCGGATAATTGCCGAGCTTCTCTTTGCCGTTCAAGAATGCGAGTTCGATCAAGAAGGCAATCTCCTCCACCACCCCGCCAACCTGCTCCACCAACTGGCAGGCGGCGGCCATCGTCCCGCCAGTGGCGAGCAAGTCATCAATCATCACCACACGTGCGCCCGGCTTGAGTGCATCGCGGTGCATCTCGATGGTGTTGGTGCCATATTCCAGCGTGTATTCGACCGAAATCGTGTCGGCGGGGAGTTTACCCGGCTTACGTATGGGAATAACCCCTACGCCCAACCGATAAGCCAAGGGGGCACCAAAGATAAACCCGCGCGACTCAATCCCAACGATGGCATCGATGTTGCGGCCAGTATAGCGCTCGGTAAGCGTGTCGATGACGTGTTGGAAGGCTGGGCCGTCGGCCAACAACGTCGTGATATCTTTGAACTGGATGCCGGGCTGCGGGAAATCTGGAACATTGCGGATAAGTTCGGCAAGATTGATGCTACTCGTACTACTCATTACATACCTTTCATTCAATCGAAACCCTAGAAATGCAAAGCATTAGACCCAATGTTTGTAGCGAAAGTAGGCGTACATCGCCAGCGCGGGGATAGACATCACCACCAGCACGACCGGCAGCGCCATGGGGTGATCCGAAAAGGGGATCGTCACATTCATCCCAAAGATACTCGCCACAAGGGTCATCGGCAGCATGATAACAGAGATGAGCGTGAAGATTTTCATCTCTTCGTTGATGCGGTGCGAGGTTAAGCTATCGAGCGTAGCGTTCAGCCCCTCAATAATCTCTTTCTGCTCCTCAAGCATATCCCACAGCTTGGCCAAACCGTCGGTCAGGTCACCAAAGTAGACCTCCTCATCAAGCCGCAGGAACGTCCGGTCTTGCATCTCAAGCGAGTGGACGACGGGGATATTCGGCTTGATAATGCGACGCATCGCGATGATATCACGGCGCACAAACGACAGCTCTTGGACAACGGCATGCACTTTGCTCCCAAAAATGTCCGCCTCAATGCGGGTGAGGTGTTGATCGACCCGGTAGATCATGGGGAAGCACGCACTCACCAATGTCTCTATGATGCGGTAGAGCAGATAACCAGAACCGCCATTCATCAGCTGGGCACGGGTTTTTTCATCCTCGCAGTTGCGTACTAGCCGGACAAGCGGCTTGAGTTTGCCATCGTGGATGGTGATGACATAGTCGGGGCCGGCGAAGATATCCAGCTCGCTGACTACCGGCAGCCGGTTGGCCTTATCAAACACTGGAAAATGCAGCACCAGAAAGACATATTCGCCTTGATGCTCTCTATCATCTTCGGGGTTGTCGTCAATCTTTGGGCGTTGGAGGTGCGACAAGACGTCTTCGAGGTGGAGGGGGTGAAAATGATATTCTGCGCGCATCTTGACCATCTGATCCGCCCCCGGCTTGACCATGTTGATCCATTTTAAGGAACCATACTGTAGCTGCTGCGGAGGCTCAGGCTCCACAGCGGGCTTGGTTGGGCGTGTGGTCGGATGGCGCGTGCGTGCAATCATACATTTCGTGCGCTATATGGCCTACATACGGCGCGCTGATGGTATCCCAATAGTGCTCCAACGGCAATTGCAGGCCATTATAACGTGCTTACCACCCCCTGGCAAATAATGGTACACGGTAGGCATATGCTATACTACCACGTACAGAACCGTATAGAGGTAGGAAATACTATGGCAACACAATTAAAGGAACGAGCCGGAGTCATCATTCATAGTTGTTCTGCTGCGTCGGCGCTTTTGGTGGGGACAGTCGCGACCGTGCCCGTCTTTGGGCCACTTGGCATCATATTTGGGCTTGACTACCCCGCCCTGACTGCTATCTCGATTGGGATGGTCGTCTCGCTGGGGAAGCTCTTTGGTCGCAACTACACTACGGGTGCGGTGATGGCCGCCGTCACGCAGTTGACGGGGTTTGTGTTTGGCGTCTCGCTGATGCGGGGCGTGGTGGGGATTGTGCCGGTTGTTGGGGCGGCGATCAATGCCGGTTTGGTGTTTACCGTCACCGAAATATTGGGCTGGACGACCTTTTTGATCTTTGAAGAGGGTCGCGATATCACCAAGATGAACAAATCGAAGCTCAAATCGTATGTCAAGAAGGGCAAGAAGCGGGCTGAGCAAGAGCGGCTCACTCGTGAAGCACTGTTTGCCAAGCTCCCTCCCCACGTCAAGGCGCAATACGACTATCTCACCAAGAAACTGGCCAACGAAAAGGCAACCGATCAAGAGCGACAAGTCATCCTCAACGAAATTGACCAACTACTTGCACCTTATAAAGAGCTGTCCCACACATAACACAGGGATTTCGCTGTTTTGCGGCAGCGTAAACCCTTGAAATAACTGAAGCAACCGAAGCAAAACCCAAATTATGATACACCTATCTACCCGTGCTACCCGTGCTACCCGTATTTTGTTGGTGAGCATCGTCGCTATGCTCATCATCCCCTTTTTTTCTGTCCTATCAGCGCCTGCCCGCCCGCCTTCGCCTGCATCTCAGCCTGCGGCTCTCAGTTTTTATGGCCTCAATACCTATTTTACCGGCTTGGAACGCCACCTCAATGATGGCGAAGACGGCATTGATACGCTTGTTCAGCTTGGCAGACAATCGGGGACGCAGTGGGGGCGGGAGGAGATTAGTTGGGCCAATCTGCAGCGCCACGGGAAATGGTGGGATAGGAGCACCCGTGACGATCATTATGACAAGAATATTCGGAAGATGGCCGATGCGGGCTATGGCATCGTGGGGATGATCCTCACAACGCCAGAGTGGGCACGGGTAGCCGATTGCGACCAACGGTCAGAGCAATATGGCGGCATTGCCAAGGATAAATATTGGTGTCCGCCCGCCGATGTGCAAGATTATGCCGACTTTGTGAGCGATGTGGTAGAGCGCTACGACGGCGACGGGGTTGAGGATGCCCCCGGCTCGCCCCGCATCGCGGTCTGGCAATTGTGGAATGAGCCGAACCATTGGGAGACGTGGCTTGGCTCTGCAGAGGAATATGGTAACCTGCTTGTGGCGGGGTATGCGGCGGCGAAAGAGGCCGATCCGACGGCTATCGTCGCGACGGCTGGTCTCTTTGTGTTCGATGGTAGCCACGATGATGGTGTGGGGCATAAGGATGGGCTGTATTTCCTTGATCAGGTGTTGCAGGCCGTGCCAGAAGCATGGGATTCCTTCGATGCCCTTGCTATTCACCCCTACATGCCCGACAAAGCCCCCGACAGCACCGATATCCTCTCAAAGGTGACCTATTGGGGGCGTATCAAGACTACCAACGATTGGATGACCGCGCGCACCGACCAATATGGCGGCGATAAACGCCCCATCTGGATTAGCGAAGTGGGGTGGATGACCTGTACGGAAGAAGCACAGGCGGCCCTTCGCAGTGGCGAGACGGGGCGGTGGGAACGCTATCGTATACCAGAGAAGTATGTCAAGAGCGGCGCGTCCACAGCCGCGGACGGCATTTGCAAGACAGAGGCGGAACAGGCTAGCTATATGGTGCGTAGCCACATCATTGCCCATGCGCTTGGCATCCAACATCTCAACTACCTGCAACTGGAAGACAAATTCGATACGCATCTCCGCGATATTTGGCAAGCGACCGCCATTATCAACACCAAAGCGCAAAATTATGAGCCGAAAGTGGCCTATGGAGCCTACCAAACGCTTACCTCCCTCCTGACTGACACACACTACATTGGGTTAGGCCCGCAGCACAACTATCTCTACGACCCCAATTTGTGGCCCAATCCGGCAGCGCGCTACCATATGCGGTTCCAGCGCAACGATGGCTATGCGTGGGTCGATGTGTTGTGGCGCAGCAGCGGCAGCCAAAGTGTCTCCATCTCCTTGGAGCAGGGTATCGTTGAGGCGGAAATCATCCCCCGCGATGGCGCGCATACTCCGATTGATATCTCGCAGGAGAGTGTGCAGGTGACGATAGGGGAAAATCCCCTCTACATTCGGCAGGAATTGCCCATCCCCACCCCCACTCCCACGCTGACACCCAGCCCCACCCCCACATTCACGCCCTCTCCCACGCCCACGCCCTCTCCCACGCCTACCGTAACCCCAACGCCCGTCCCCACCGATACCTATGAGCCAGACGATACGTGTGATGAGGCGCGGGAGATTGGTGTTGATGGCGAGGAACAACGACGTACCTTCCACGTTGATGGCGATGCTGATTGGGTGCGCTTTCAGGGCATCACGGGGACAACCTACTTGGTAGAGGCAGTCGTACCACCCGACTCCCCCGCCGACGTGGTGCTAGTGGCTCCCGAAGGCTGCGGCGGGAGTAGTGCGACCCGCGCCGACCCCATTGTGAGCGATGCCCGTCTCACCCGCACCATGCCCCTCAGTGAGACGGTGTTGGTGCAGGCACAGCACGCTCTGCCCAATGAGAGCGGCCCGCACCTCACCTATGACCTATCGGTGCACACCCTGCCTATCACCAATGCGGGCGATGTGGCGATTATCGTTACAGAAGCGCTCTCGCCAACTCACCCGCTCCGGGAGAACTTCCGGGCGGTGGCCAATCAAGCCTACACGCTCTTCCGCGATATGGGGTATGGATGGGATCAAGTCTATTATCTCCTCCCCGACCTCTACGACCACCCGCTCACGATAGACGATGTGGCGCAGGCCTTCACAGAATGGGCACCGCAGCGGGTTGGCGAGCAGGGGATGGTCACAATCTATCTGATTGGGCAGGCAAAACAGATGCAGTCGGGCGAGACGGCGGTGGTGGTGGATAACCTCGCCACGCAATACCTCTCGCCAACGCTGTTGAGCCGGTGGATGACCGACCTCCCCGTCGATGTCTCTACTAACGTGGTCATCGAATCGCCTGCGGGGCATGCGTTCATTGACTCGCCGCTTAGCCGGAGAGGGCGGATCATCATCAGCGCAGCCGATGAGACAGGCGAGGTGTGGGCGACAGACAACGGCTTGCTCTTCTCCGACTATTTCCTCCCCGCCATGCGCCGCTCCTCAACCTTCGCGCAAGCGTTTGAGGAAACACAGTGGGCCTTGAATGCGTCTCATCTATCGCAATCGCCGCAGCTTGACGACAATGGCAACCAAACCGCCAATGAGCGCCACGATGGGTTGTTTGCGCGCCAACGCGGTCTCCGCTCTGCCGCCACGCCGCTGTCGCTGGAGGGGCCATATGCCCCCGCCACCCGCGCCCTCACCATCACAGACAAGCTTCTGCAAGCACGGGTGCGCAGGGAAGAGGGCGGGGCGTTGGCGGAGGTGTATGCTGTCATAGTGCCGTCAGAGGAGGAAGCCAGTGTGACGACAGCATTGACAGAAACAAGCTACCTGACCTCCACCTCGCCCTCCTACCCAATCTACCCAATGACCCGCGTTCGGGAGTATGCCCTCGCGTCCGGCTACGATGCGATCTATGAGTTTGGCTATACCGATGTGCTCTCATCACCCGGCACTTACCGCGCCGTGGTGTATGCAGATGATGAGCGGGGGTTGCAAGCGCGTCCTGCGGCGAAGGCATTTACGATTGAGGAGATACAGATGCTCTACCTCCCCCTGATTTTGCGTTGACGGCGGGAGAGGAGCGAGAGAAGTGATCACTCTGTCAGCTAAAGCAGACAGCTTCTCAGGACACGCTCCGCCTATTGGCGCACGTTTCGTCCTGAAGGCTCGATCCGAGCCGCAATATGTTTATGATACCGCACTGTTCGATAAATATCAACTGTATAACCTTAGCACAAAAGGAGGAGGGCGCATTCCCCTGCCGCCTAAAGACGGCAGTCCCCTGCGCTTAATTCGATGGATAACGTATTATGCAGCGCATATGGATAGGGTGTATCTTGCTTGTGGGGGCGTTTTATGGGGTATTCTCCCCCTCCCCCGCCCGCGCAGAACCACGGTGCTTTCCCGAAGTTGCGCCCGCCATCCAACACTGTATCGATGGGCGGTTCCGCAGCTATTGGGAGGCACAGGGAGGATTGCCAGTCTTCGGCTACCCAATCAGTGGGGAGTATCAGGTGCAGACGGGGAATGGGAACATAACCGTGCAGCAGTTTGAGCGCGTGCGGATGGAACTCCACCCCACCAACGCGCCTCCCCACGACGTGCTGCTGAGCCACCTCGGCAAGGAAGCGCTCATACAGCAGGGATGGGGGGGATCGCCGCCGCAAGCGCCCCGCGATGGGTGCCGTTTCTTTGAGCAGACAGGGCAAAACCTCTGCTCGCCCTTCCTCGATACGTGGCAGAGCTATGGGCTTGATTTTGGCCATCCGGGGGTGAGCGCTGAAGAGAGTATTGCGCTGTTTGGCCTGCCACTCACGCCCGCCACGCCCACAACTGACCCCAGCGGCGCGAGCTATACCGTCCAATGGTTTGAGCGCGCCCGCTTTGAAGACCACGGCGAACAAGGGGTTTTATTGGGCTTGCTTGGCCGCGAAGTGGGTACTACTCCTCCCGCCAACACAGGAGGAACAAGTGGAGCCGTCCCCCCGTGGCAGAACCCCTATGGCCCACAACAGCCGGGTGGGTTTATCGAGGTGTCGGGGTCGGAGCTGGTGCGGCTTGGTCAGCCAATACGGCTCAAGGGCATCAACTACTACCCGCAGTGGCGGCCATGGACAGATATGTGGGATCGGTGGAATGCGCCGCAGATTGAGCGTGAGCTGCAGCTTGCCAAGGAGCAGCTTGGTGTCAATGCAGTGCGCATTTTGCTGCCCTACGGCGTGTCAGGCGATGGCGTGGTGGATGCAAGCCTCATCCGCAAGCTGCGAGAGATGTGTCAGATTGCGGGGCGGCTGGAGATGCGGCTTATCGTGACGCTCTTCGACTTCTACGAAGATTTCCCCGACGCGGGCGGCAAAGAAGAGCGCAAAAATAAAGAGTATCTTGAGCGGCTGATTGGCAACTTTGCCGGTGATGAGCGCATTTTCGCATGGGATGTGCACAATGAACCCGATCACTACAAGAAGTGGGCCGATGATGGCAAGGCAGATGAGGTGCTGTCGTGGCTTGGGCGGATGGCAGACGAAATCCACCGCCTCGCCCCCCATCACCTCGTGACCGTCGGGATGGGCCAATACCATAATCTGTGGCAGCCCGGGCCAGATGGCCGGACGGTGCTTGATTACAGCGATATCATAAGTGTCCACATCTACAATGCCGATGATGCCGCCCGCCAACTTGATGAGGTACGTAAGCGCACGCAAAAACCCATCATTGTGCAAGAGTTTGGGTGGCCAAGTGGCCCGCCATGTGTACAATCTGGTTTCGATGAGGCAGAACAAACCCGCGTTTACCAAGAGATTATCGCCGCCGCGGAAGGCCGTGCAGTGGGGGTCTTCGCCTGGACACTGCGTGATTACGATGCGGGGCCGACGATGCGGTGGGATACGCCACAAGAGCATTATGGCCTCTACCGGCCAGACGACAGCTTGAAACCGGCGGGGTGGGTCTTCCGGGAGTATGTAGCGCCACCCCTCCCCAACACGACGACAAGCGATTATGAGCTGACCCCTGACCGCGGCACGGGCGAGACGGGCGAAAAAGCCCCCCTCTTCATCGACAGGGGTGATGGCAGCGGCTACTATGTCAAGAGTTGGTTTCGGCGCGCGTGGGATCACTTGGGAGGGCAAGGGAGCTTTGGCAAGCCGTTGAGCGAAGCGTTTGTGCGGCCCGAAGACGGCAAAATCGTGCAATATTTTGAGGCAGCCGTGCTTGAACTGAACGAAGATAAGGCCTATGGCGCGTCATTCCCCAACCTCACAGAGCCAGAAAAGGTGATGAAGGTCATTCGCCCCGCGTCGATTGGGCGGACGTTTGTGAGAGGGCATACCGTCGCCCCGCCCACCACCCCGCCTCCCCCCAACAGCCGCCACTTCCCAGATACGGGCTACAGCGTGACAGGGGAGTTTTGGTCGCTGTATGAGAATTTGTTGGGGCCGTGGCGGTTTGGGTCAGCGCTCTCGAACCAGGTGTCGGAGGATGTGGACGGGGTGGTACGCGATGTGCAATACTTTGAGCGGGGGCGCATTGAGCGCAACCCCGTGGACAATGGCATTATCCCTGGGCAATTGGGGCGCTGGGCGTGGAATGAGCGCTGCAATGCGGTACAGTGACGCCATACAATGACGCCAATGCAGCGGTATAGCTTGCAGAAATCGGAAATACATTATACTATATGCAACCACGCAACGGATGAGAAAAAGACCGTGTACAGAAGAACCAGAGGATAAGGCACGGGTCTTGGTTGCGGTCATCACCCGCCGCCGCGACCTCGCCACCGCGCGAGAAGAGGGATGGTATCGCATCCCGGTGGCGCATGCGCCGCGCACCCTCGCTGCAGAATACCTCGCCTTCTATCAAACCGCGGCGTTTGGCAAGGAGGAACGGTGGGCGGTTCGCTATTATGCCCCGATCCTCCGCTACCGCATTGCTACTCGGCGTGAACTCCTGCCCAATGAATCCGGCCATCCACGAGCCAAAGAGCGCTACTATCGCCTCGATCTCGGAACTGTCAAATCACTTGCTGCGCCTGTGCCTGCTGCGCGGTTGCGCCGGGTGACGTTTATTGCCACGACATTTGGCCAGCTCCGGCGCGCCACCGATGTCCGTGACCTCTGGCACCCACAGGAAGATGATGATCTCCCAGATGACACGATATGGGGAGCAGGGATGGCAGGACAGCCGCTGCGTGACGAATAACCAGGCGAGGCGAATAGTTGGCGAGACGGAGAAATGATGAGCCTGCCGGGCCTGCCGTGCGAAATGAGGAGGGGAATAAAGAAAGGATAACCATATGTATGTCATTCTTGTCGCAAACACCCCAGACCTCGACCTCGCCACGTATACTCCTTTGATACGTTCAGCAGCGCACGTCGTCGCGGTAGATGGCGGTGGAAATGCGCTCTACCAGGCGGGGATCATCCCACACCACGTGATAGGCGACCTCGACTCGCTCTCAGCCGAAGCATTGGTCTATTTTTCCCAACGAGGGTCGGAGATCGAGCGCTACCCGCCAATGAAAGACGAAACCGATTTTGAGCTTGCGCTCGTGCGGATGGCAGAACGTGGCGCAACGCAAATAGACGTGTTAGGCGCAGTGGGGGGGCGGGTTGATCATACCTTGTCCAACATCCACCTGCTTCTGCTGCCAGAGCTTGCCGATTGCCGGGTACGGCTTATCCACGACCGGCAGACAAGCACCGTCGTCCGTGATCAGTTGGAGGTGCGCGGCCAGCCAGAAGACACCGTATCGCTTATTCCTCTCGGGGGGGCGGTGGAAGGCATCACCCTACAAGGCTTCCGCTACCCGCTCCACAACGCCACCCTACAGTGCGAGCGCTCTCGCGGCATCAGCAATGTCCTGGAGGCAAAGAGCGGCACGATAACGGTGGCGCGCGGGACGCTTTTGGTCGTGCAGCACTATCAAACCGTGTCGCGCTTGATTTCTTCAGCCGGGGCCGGTAAGACTATGCTATAATGAGGACACAAGAACACTTCATATCCATCTTTTCAACTCCAAACCCAATCTATCCATTGCGTTCTCTACAGAGGAAAATGTATGTCCGAGACTCCACCAACTGATAACATGCAGGTAGCTCCGACGACCCTCCCTGCAGAGCTCGAATCATTTGTGAGCCAGTGGAGAAGCCGTAACTATGTGACGCTCACAGAGGTACAGCAGGCATTGTCCAACCATGAAGACAACGCCGATGTGATAGAAGCGTTCTTTGATGCGTTAGACAAAGCCGATATTTTTGTGAGCGACACCGGAAACGATGCAGATGAGGATCAAGAAGGGCCGGAGGTGCAAGAGGACATCTCCCTCGAGGAAGACCTCTCCGACGCGCTACTTGGCGATAGTGTGCGCTTATACCTCCGTGAAATTGGGCAAGTGCCACTCTTGTCGGTAGAAAAAGAACGTGAGCTTGCTCGTCGGATCGCTGAGGGTGGGCCGGACGCCGAAGTCGCACGCCAACAGATGGCCGCCGCAAACCTGCGCCTGGTCGTCAGTATTGCCAAACGCTACCGCGACCGCGGGCTTCCCCTGCTTGACCTTATCCAGGAAGGCAGCCTTGGCTTGATGCGCGCCATCGAGAAATTTGATGTCACCAAGGGCTACAAATTTAGCACCTACGCCACGTGGTGGATCAAACAGGCTCTCAGCCGTGCATTGGCGGATCAATCGCGATTGGTGCGGCTGCCGGTTCATCTTGGCGAAACGCTGAACCGTATTCAGGCCGCCCGCCGCCAGCTCACCCAAATCCAGGGACGTGAACCCAATGACGCAGAGCTTGCTCAACATTTGGGGATGAACGAAGAGAAACTACGCGAACTGCGTCGGACAGCACAAGATCCGGTTTCCTTGGCCACGCCGGTTGGCGAAGAGGCCGATAGCACCCTTGCCGACTTTATCCCCGACCCGCACGCCCTAGACGCAGACGACGCCGCCGTGAGTGGGATGCTCCGTTCACAGATATCCAGCGTCTTAGAGCAGTTGACCGAACGCGAGCGCAAAGTGCTTGAGCTGCGCTACGGCTTATCCGACGGCCAACCACATACGCTCGAAGAAGTGGGGCGCGATTTTGGGGTGACGCGTGAGCGAGTCCGGCAGATCGAGGTCAAGGCACTGCGAAAATTACGCCATCCACGCCTTGGGAAGCTCTTACGAGACTATTTAGACCATGTGTAGACCATGTGTCGCATAGGTCGGCTCAAAGAGAGTGGGGGCGTGTATGATGATGATGGGCGAGGGAAGCTCCCCCATCCATGCCCGCAGCAGCCTATCGAACATTGCAATTGCCGCTAGGGTGGACAAGCTGTGCATGCGCCGAATACTCAGTAGTTTCCTACCTTTTGTCGTCGTTTTCTTGTGTCTCTTTGCGGGTATGGCTGCGTGTGGCGGGGAACACCGTCCCTCATCACCTCCTTCCCCTCCTTCACCGTCGTCACTGGCCGAACACCGCACGACGCTCATCCTGTGGCACGCATGGTCTTCTCCCGACCAACATGTGTTGGCCAACTTAGTTGACCATTTCAACCAGACCCACCCGACTATTCAGATTGTCTTACAGGCGATGCCCATTGCCTCTCTCACCGACGACCTTCGCGCAGCCGCGATGGCAGGCAGTGGGCCTCATCTCGTTGTATTACAAAACCATGTCATTGGCGACCTGGCACGGGATGAGCTTCTCTTACCGCTCGACACCTTTTTCTCCTCGATAGAGCAAGATCTTCTTCTCCCCACCGCCGTCAACGGGGCGATTGCCTACGGTGGCAGCGATGACGCCCTTCATTTATACGGCATCCCATTCACATTTAACACACTTGGGCTTTTCTACCACAAGCAGCATATCCACATCCCGCCGCCAGACATTGAAACTCTTTCACATCTCGCCCATATGTTGGTCGGCCCAACAACCACTCCGGCTATTTCGCACACACCGGCAGAGGGTATGCAAGATAATGAGCAACGTGAGCAACGTGAGCAACGTGAGCTACAGGGACAACAGGGGCAGCAACGTAGCCAAAATGGCGAAGATAACCAGCAACGTGCCCCAAATCTTGTCCAAACGTGGGGATTTGCCTATACACTCTCGTTCGATAGGACGATTGGCTACCTCTCCGCATTTGGGGGGGCAATATTCGACCCCTATGGCTCGCTCATTCTTGGCGAAAAGGGCCGCGATGGTACAGAGCGCTGGCTTGAGTGGCTTGCATCGATGAACCGCGACCCGCACATCTTGGCGGTCAAGGACAGCATTACGGTGGATAGTATGCTCAAAGCGCACCGGACGTGGATGACGATTGATTGGGCGCATACGTTGCCGACTTACCGGACGTTGTGGGGCGAACAGCTTGGGGTGGCAAAATTGCCGCGTGTCGCCGCGACACAACGTGCTCCAAAGCCCTACGTACAGAGCAATGTGGTGAGTATCAATGCGCGGGTGGTGGCGGGCGAGGAGCGGCGAGCAGCATTGAGCTTTGTGCGCTACTTGATGAGTGAACATGCCCAATATACCCTGCTGGAGGCGGGCAAACAACCGACATTGCTCGATCTTCGATTAGAAGGCGATACGCCGTTGCGAGAGGCGGCCCGGATTTTTCGTTCGCAGGCACAGGAAGGGCAACCTATGCCAAATACCCGGATCGTGAATGAGGTGGTGCGGGAAGAGATTGAGCGGATGCAGATGACGGTCTTGCGCGGGCTGATGAGTCCCACCGACGCGGTCTCGCACACCGAGACCACGCTGCGCGAACGATTGCGGGCGCACCCCCGCCCGTAGTGCGAGCGGAAGAGCCGCCGCGGCGCTCATCAAAAAGTGTGCTACCATGGGAATGTGAGAAGCGGGTTGCTTGCGCTAGCAAAGTCGTTGCGGGGGGGCAAGAGAACGCAGCGTGATACAGTTGCCCTCCATCAAAAAATGTAGTAGAATGAGCGCGAGGTGACCGAATGAACCCGCCGAAGCCACACCATTAAGATGGCCGTGGAGAAGTCGGGAACAACAACCTATCGTATCTCGTACAAGGTGCGGGTTCTGCGTAGTCCCCTGGACACGGGGTAAGTGGCTTGTGGTATGGGCTCCGGTAGGGAGCGTACCCAAGAAGCCGCACCACGTTTGTGGCTGCGGAGTGTTACCGAATCTTACGCGGTGGCGCTGCTCTTTAGAGCGTGCGGTATATGACAAAAATGGATGCTCCGAACGCTCCTACTGCGGCACAACCACAGTAGGATGGGGTGTTTGTCAACCACCCCTCGAGGAATGCTCACCCCACACCCCATCTTCGGATGGGCGTTGCGGTGGCGGGGTGTTCCAAACTATCCACGGTGTTGGGTAGTGTTGACTTCGCATACTTTCGCTTGAGTTCCACAACTGGCTGACGGCCTTTAAGGAGGATATGAATGGGAAGCAGAACCGAGGAAATGGTGCGGCATCTGAAGGCGTTGAGTATGAATACGCCAGATATCGAGGCATCGGCGGTTGTGAGTGTTGACGGTCTGATTATGGCCTCCGCCTTGCCAGCAGATGTTGAAGAAGACCGCGTATCGGCTATGAGCGCGGCGATGCTTTCATTGGGTGAACGGATTGCAGGGGAGCTTCGCCGTGGGCAGCTCGATCAGGTCTTTGTCCGTGGAGAAGAAGGGTATGTCATTCTGATGGCTATTGGTGAGGAGGCGGTGTTGACCGCTCTCGCACACAGTCGCGCTAAGCTGGGGTTGGTCTTCTTAGATATGCGACGTACAGCCAACGAGCTTATGAACCTGGTGTAAAGCAACGGGCGTCCACCCCACGTGCTTTCGCCCTCGGAACAAGGCCCCTCAACCACTTGAGCGGCTTCAACCCACGCGGCAATCGGATGGCCAGAACCACCACACCGTGGGAACACGGCACAGGAGGGTGGTGTGCCTGGGAAAAGGTCGCCGCGCGGCTCCAATGGGGAGTTGTCGCGGTCGAACGACCAGGGTTCTCTACTTCTTGAACGCGTGGCTAGCTCATCAGCGACCATTGTTCAAAGGATGCGCACCCTCTGTTCGGATTCAATGGATGTTCTCGGTTGCTCCTCCTTCGTGTAATAGGTTGACACAGCCAGGTGGGCCTTCCACTCTGGCTGTGTTGCGTTGTTCTTGCCGCCGAAAACGCGAAGGCTTCCACAGGGGAACGGGGGGGGATTGTTTCTAGCTCTTGAAACGTGTTCAGAAGTGTCGTGTACGACGCGTTATGAGGATGTATACCATTCGACCGTTTTCAGAGCGGGTCGGCATCTCGGTAAAGACTTTCGAGCGGTGGGGGCGGGAAGGAACACGTCTTCCCCTCTGCATCCCACGCAACCGACGACAGTATACCGAACGGTTATAAGGCAAATGAGGCTTGTTGGTGCCGCACAAACCAACCGTCCTCGATAGTGGCTACATCGGGATGGTCTTTGTTTTGCCGCCCACATCGTTGGGTGGGCGGTGGCCGCCTGTGGACTGCGTGTAAGCCCCGCGCCTGAGTGGGCGGTGCAGGACGAAGCAGGAATTTCAAAGGTGAGCAAGGCGTATTTTCGAGTACAGTTGAACACATAGAAAGTAGCAGGTACCACACCCCCGACACCTTTTGACCCGTCTGTCCCACACCATCCAACCTTTTGACTCAAAGAACCAAGGGGTGGGAGTGGGAACATGTCCCCCCACTTCTCTGACCATGGGGTGATCACAAAGATCAGAGATCTAGAAGAGATCTAGAGATGTATTGAGGGTTAGACGAGGGCTTCATCTTCGTCCTCGTTGCGCCACTCCAGTTTCGCTTTAGCAATGATGACCGTGTCTCCATTCCGAACTCCCGCGTCTTCGAGCGCAGCGCTGATCCCGCTTGCGGCGAGGACGCGCTGTACACGGTCAAGCGCTTCCGGTTGATCGAAATTCGTCATCATAATCAGCCGTTCGATCTTCACTCCCCGCACGCGCCACCCCTCTTCTTCCTGCTCAATCGTAAATCGGTCGGGATCAACCTCTGGGATGGGCCATGTCAACGGTGGCGTATCAGGCTCAACCGGTGTCAGCGTTGGTGCGGGGAGTTCGCGGAGGTGCCGCGCAACATGCCGTAACAATTCGGTAATCCCTTGATGCGTCGCGGCGGCAATGGGATGTATATTTTCCTTGGCAACGGGCAATTCTTCCATCACCCGCTCAAGGTTTTCCTGTGCCTGGGGCAAATCAAGCTTGTTGAGCGCCACAATCTGCGGGTATGTTGTAAGCTCCTCGTGATAGAGCCGCAATTCTTCATTAATTTGGTGGTAGTCCTCCACCGGATCGCGCCCATCCACCCCCGCCACATCCACCACGTGAATAAGCAGGCGAGTTCGCTCAATATGGCGGAGAAAATCAATCCCCAACCCTTCCCCTTGATGCGCATTTTCAATCAGCCCTGGAATATCAGCCGCCACAAAGCGATCTGTGTCGATTTCGACCACTCCCAAGTTGGGCTGCAGCGTGGTGAAGGGGTAGGAAGCAATCTTTGGCTTGGCCGCGCTTATCACCGAAAGCAGGGTGCTTTTTCCGGCATTAGGGAAGCCGATAAGCCCCACATCGGCAATCATCTTCAGCTCAAGTTCCAGCTCCAGTTCTTTCCCTGGTTCGCCCAACTCAGCGATACGTGGTGCTTGGCGGGCGGAGGTGGTGAAGTGGCAATTTCCTAGCCCCCCCTTGCCTCCGCGCGCCACCAATAACCGTTGTCCGGGGCGGTCGAGGTCGATAGTGTAGGTTTCGCCATCTATCTCGGCCCGCACGACGGTGCCAGGCGGCACAGAGACCTCAAGGTCTTTCCCCTGCTTGCCATAACACTTCCGCTTACCGCCATTGCGCCCATCCTCTGCATAGAAACGGTGTTCGTAACGGAAGGGGAGGAGCGTGTTGATTTGCGGGTCGGCGACGAGGTAGATATCGCCCCCGCGCCCACCATCGCCGCCATCCGGGCCGCCGCGCGGGACGAATTTTTCGCGCCGGAAGGTGGCCGCGCCATTCCCTCCCGACCCAGACCTGACAATAATAGTGGCTTGATCGTGAAATTCACCTGGCATAGTGAGGTTCCCTTTCTATATGTGCATAGACGATGGTGATTGGGCTATGTTCTCTGATCATTTTGGGGTGGCAAAAAGAAAAAACGTCAGACTGACGGAAAAGGTATTCCTGTTCCGTCGTACTGACGCGGAGTGTGTTGGATTGTAAACGCTACATGGTGCTACACGTGGCGCTCGCTGGTGTTGGCGCTGTTGGTGGTGCCTACAGCCGCGGTGGATGGCGTTTTGCTTGTATCACTGCTCTCCGTCGTGGTGCCCTCGGCAGTGGAGGAGCTTTTTTCCTCTTCCTCGCGCACCGCGCTCTTAAACTCGCGAATGCTGTGGCCAAGCGACGAGCCAATCCCAGCAATCTTCTTCGTCCCAAAGATAGCTATCACAATCATCAGGATGATGAGCAATTCCCAAGGCCCAAAATTCATATCGTCTCTCACTTTTTTGATTTAGAATCCACTGACAACACGTGTTATTGTAGCATAATTCTGGTAGATCACCAAAAATCCACCGTTTACCTGCTGTGCGGTTGTTTATTGTTGTTTTTTCTGCTCAACAAAGCCCTGCGCAGGCATCTCCACCATTTCTCCACAAAAAAGGGGCTTGACAACTTCCAAAACAGTCCTACAATACAAGCGACTATACATTTCACCGAATTTTACGCGGTGGAAGCCACGCCACTTCAGTGGCAGTGGAGGAAACCGTGCTTCTCCTTTCTTTCTTGTAATAATCGGAATTTGTGTTATCATTCAATTCCAGGGCGGCTGTCATACCGCCTATTGTCTCGGAGACGGCTCTGCCGTCGCGCCAGGGACAAGCCGCCTGACTTTCGTCAGTGCGGTATATGACTTCACCACCGCACATTGCAATGAACGCATTGGGCGGTAGAACACAAACTGCAATTACCTCTCGCAGTTTGTCCTGATTTCCCACGGCGATGTAGCCACAATCGAGATCGAGTTTACCGATATTGAGTGCACAGCCACGTTCGGGTGCGATGGCGATGTGCAGGCTCCCAGCCGTCCCGCGCCGGACGATGGGTATCTGTCTGTACGCCAAATTTCCCGCAAGAGCGCGTGGTGGTGCGTGGAATAGCAACCAATCTTCTCACTAGGAGGAGTGTGACATATGTTTGATACAACATCATTTGGTACGGTTGAGACGGTTGAGACGGTTGAGACATCAACACATACAATGTCGTCTTGCACGACCGATACCACGAATACAACCAATGGGACAGATACCACGACCGAGGGAGTGGTCAGCACGGTGCTTGAAGATCACCATGTCCCCGCAATTGCCCCGGAATCCATCGCCCGCAAACGCATTGCGTTGGTGGCGCACGACAACAAAAAGCGTGACTTGCTTGAGTGGGCGCGGTTCAATCGCGGGACGCTCTCAACGCACGAACTCTACGCGACAGGAACCACCGGAAAGCTCCTCTCAAGCGAGCTTGGAGCCGAAGTCTACTGCTTTAAGAGCGGCCCACTCGGCGGCGACCAGCAGATCGGCTCAAAGATTGCCGAGGGCGGGGTGGATCTCCTGATCTTCTTCTGGGATCCGTTAGAGCCGCAGCCGCACGATCCCGATGTCAAAGCGCTCTTGCGGGTATCGGTCGTATGGAATATCCCCGTCGCATGCAACCGCGCCACAGCCGACTTCCTTATCTCGTCGCCGCTGATGACGCAAGAATATACACGGATGACACCCGATTACGAAGGCCACACCAACCGCATCCTGCAGGTTGACCCGCTGTGTGTCTTGCCAGAGGTGGTTGCCGGATAGCCATCGAATCTTACGCGGTGGAAGCCACGCCACTTCAGTGGCAGTGGAGGAAACCGTGCTTCTCCTTTCTTTCTTGTAATAATCGGAATTTGTGTTATCATTCAATTCCAGGGCGGCTGTCATACCGCCTATTGTCTCGGAGACG
>CAZGLO010000022.1:0-46615 GCA_964526735.1 uncultured Chloroflexaceae bacterium
ATGGCGGATGCCATCCGGCACTACAGTGCCTCTGTTCCCCGTGTGCTGGCGCTGACCGCCTTGCCCCCCGCACGACTTTGACGTAGCCCTGCGGATCAATCTCCTCTCTTTCTTCCGCCGCCATGGTATGCTATCATGGGGGTTGATATTTGAGCCAACGAATGCAATAGACATATCATAATTGTGGTGAGGGAGGACGAGTGGCCACACGGGGACGCTTGCTCTTTATGGCGATAATGGTGATAGGGAGTATTACCAGTATTTTTTTGGGCGGATGCGCATCGCTTCCGGCTGAGCTTATCGAGTCGATCCCGACCAAGACCCGCCATCCTCTTCTGCCGACGATAGTGACATTCACCCCTGCCCCGCCCACGCTCACGCCGACTCCGGTGCCTCCCACGCGGCCAACGACGATACGAGAGCCGGTGCCCACGCAAGAGGCGAGAGGACAAATAAAGCCGCCGACTGCCCTCCCGCCGACGCCCACACCCCCACCATTGACGCTTGCGCCGCCAACGCCCGTACCTGGCTTCCCGCAGCAGGTTATCACGGGGACAAATGTCGCGGGCTTGCAGTTAGTTCGTGAGCTTGGCTATGGGCAGGCAGAACGTGCGATCTTCTCCCCCGATGACAGTACGCTTGTGGTTGCGACGACGGCCGGTCTGGCATGGTTTGGCCTCCCGTCATTGAGCCACCTGCGCTTTGACAGCACCAATGACAGTATTGACTCGATGGTTTTCCGGCCAGACGGCCAAGTCTTGGCGACGGTGAGAGGTGCAAAAACCACCCTCCGCCGCGCCCGCGATGGGGAAATTATCGCGACGCTATCGGGCGACTCGCCGATATTCAGCGCCGACAGCCAACGGGTCATTACGCGGGAGCAGAATGATGCAACCGACGTAGAGACAATCAACCTGTGGAGCAGCGAAAACGCGACGCTTCTTGCCGCCATATCGGGCACCTCCCCCGTCTTGAATGCAACCGGCACGCTTCTTGCCGTAGAGCAGGAGGATGAGGAAACGGGTCATCCGATTACCACCATCTACCAAACCAAGAATGGCTCAAAACTCGCCGTGGTAGAGGGCAATTCGGCGGTCTTCAGCCCCGATGGAGTGACAATCGCAACCGTGCAGGGCGGCGAATCATTTGCCTCAACCCTCGTCTGGCACGCCGAAGAGGGGATGTTGCTCAAAGACCTCTCTGGCAAGCACCCTGCCTTCAGCCCCGACGGCCAATGGCTTATCACTGCGACGGTTGATGAAATCAAGCTCTGGGATCTCGTTTCTGATGAACCTGCCCGTGTGCAGCCATTGGGCGCTGAGGGCGAAACTCTCGAATCGCTCACCTTCGACGGTTCTAGCCAAAAGATGAGTGGGTTTGAGCGGGATACCCCCAACAGCCGCGTCCATGTTTGGACGATTGTCGGCGATCAGCTCATCAAGAGCTTTGCAGTTGAGGCAGAACCCCGACGCTGCAATGAGACCATTCTCGTCGATTTTGCCGATGGCGGCGAGGGGGTTGTGAGCGGGGTGGAGTTGTTGCGGGCGGCGGATGGCAGTACCCTCTATGAAGAACAAGATTTGCTCTTCCCCGACGAGCGGCATGCCCAACAACAGACCATCGCCTGCACCCGCGACGGCTCCTATGCGGCATTGGTCTCTGTTGGCGGGACGGTGCGATTGGTTGATCTCACCTCCGGTGCGCCTCACGACCTACGTCTTGCCTCATACCAGACGATTGCCTTTAGCGCAGATGGATGGTTTCTCGCCGCGGCAAGCAATGGCTCTGTCGTCGATCTCTGGCATGTGGGCGATGGAACCTTCCAAAAGCGGCTCTATGCGCCGGGCGAGGAAGGATTTCACCGCGAACCGTATGATCTTTGGTTCACGCCAGAGGGCCACTACTTGATGATGAAGGAACATACGTGGCTGTATGGCGGGGCGCACACAGCCGCTATCCGCTGGAACTACCACACCGAGACCATTGGCACAGAGATATGGGGCATGGACGTGGGCGAAGCACCGCGCGGGGCACGTGGGTGGGCCTATGAGACAACGACCGGCTTGAAGGCGTGGGTGGATGAGACCAACTATGTCCAATTTCAGCGCGCCGACGGCAGTCTCCTCACGCTCACAGAGGCCAGCAATGCCGCGATGCTCCACTTCAGCCCCGACCACTCAATGCTGGCGATAGGCCAACGCTATGGCGATATTCAACTCATCCGCATTGACACGGGTTATCTCTATGATACGCTCAATGCAAGCGGGACGATTGAGCATATTGCGTTCAGCCCGGATGGCTCACTGCTGGCCGCGGTGCGAAGTGACGGCACATTGATTGTATGGCGGATTGGGAGCCAACAACCCATCGCCTACTTCACGGTGGGGGGCAATGATATGCTTCAATTCACGGCGCAGAGCCAAATGCTCGTGGCGGGGGGCGATTCGGGGGTGCGGTTTTTCCGCCTCCGCGACGGCACCTTACAACACCACCTGCATATCGCCGCCGACGGTATCGCTCTAAGCCCAACGCAACAACTATTTGCCATGTTGCACCAAGGGCGGGTATTATTATGGGGGATCCCGTAACTATTTCCCTCTCTATCTCCCGCTTTCCCTGCGCGGGCTTGCATAGGAGACGGGGGATTGGTAGGATCTCGTGTGTGTTGCCCCCTAATAGCCAAAGGATATGCAGAGAGCACGGTATGAGTGAACCAACGAACCACTACGCCACCATCGATGGAGTGACAATACGATATCAGCGCATTGGCAAGGGCGATTCGAAGAGCGATCCAAACGATCCAAGCGATCCAATCGTCCTGCTGCACGGCAGTTTCCTCAATCTCCATTCGTGGCGTGAGGTGATGCACCCGCTCTCACACCATGGTCAGGTTGTGGCCTTCGACCGGCCTGCATTTGGGATGACCGAACGGCCATTGTTGGCGGGGTCGCATGAGCGGCGTTCAGAGCGCAACCCCTACGGCCCTGAAGGGCAGGCAGATCGAACCATTGGCATGCTCGATCATCTTGGCATTGAGCGGGCGATACTGGTGGGCAACTCAACCGGCGCGACGGTCGCTATTCTGACCGCCTTGCGCCACCCTGAGCGCGTATCTGCGCTTATCCTGGTTGGGGCGATGGTCTATTCTGGCTATCCCGTCAGCGAAATGCCGCCACTTGTGCGCCGCCTTATCCCGACGTGGTTTGGGGCGGGTGTGGTGAAACAGATTGTCAGCCGGGCACTGCCATCAATCATTCGCAGTTTCTGGTATGATAAGGAGCGGGTGACACCAGCCGTATTGGCCTACTACCGGCCACTTATCGAAGCCGACCACTGGAATACCGCTCTATGGGAGCTTATCTCCGCCACGCACCGGCTCCACCTTGCCGAACAACTCCCCTCATTGCAGATACCGGCGTTTGTCGTGAGTGGGGAGCACGACCATACGGTGCCGTTAGAGCAGAGCATCCGGCTTTCGCAAGACCTACCCAATGCCGACCTAGCCGTACTGCCCGGATGCGCCCACGTCCCGCAGGAAGAGTGTCCAGACGGGTTTATGCACGCGGTTGAGCGGTTCTTAGCGAAGGGTTGATAGAACGTGTTATGAGTGTGCTGCACGATGCGCAAGTCGATCTGGAACGATATCAGGCAGAATTGACCAAGGTCGAGCAGCAACTGAGTGCAAACCGGCTTGCAGAACAACGATTGCTCACAACCAAGCCGCTCCCAAACGCATCGTTTGCCCAGCACCACGAATATCAACATGCCCTCCAGAAGCTCTATACCGAATATGGACAACTCAACGACCGCTACTACCGGCTCAAACGCAGTATTGCCCATTGCGAGGGGCTTATTTCCGACGCACACCGGCGCATCACCCTGACAGAACAGAAAATAGAAGAGTGTGAGCACTACCTCCTGTTCTATAACCAGCAAATTGCCAAGCTACACGAACGGATTGAAGAATTTCGTTCTCTTCAGAACGCGACGGCGGAAGAACTTGCCAATCTCCGCGCAACCTTGGCGATGTTTCGTGATGGGCAGGGTGCATAATCGGGGTCTGCCCCACCTGCTATAATGTCCGCAAAAGAAGGAAGGGTATCATGATGAAGACACAACCACTTGGGACAAGCGACCTCCACATCACACCTATTGGGCTAGGAACATGGGCGATTGGTGGCTCTGGCTGGCTGTTTGGCTGGGGTTCGCAGGACGACCGCGAATCGCTTGAGGCGATTGAGCGCGCGGTGGATCTAGGCATCAATTGGATTGATACCGCGCCGGTCTACGGCCTTGGCCACTCTGAAGAAATCGTCGGCCAGGCAATCAAGAACTGCTCAACCAAGCCCTACATCTTTACCAAATGCACCCGTCGTTGGAAAGACAACGGGATGACGATCTATGGCGACTTGACGGCAGATTCGTTGCGCCGCGAGGTTGAAGATAGCCTACGTCGGCTTGATATTGACGTGATTGATCTCTACCAAGTCCACTGGCCCGACCCTGATGAATACCTTGAAGAGGCGTGGACGACCTTGGCGCAGCTCAAAGAGGAAGGCAAAGTACGTTATATTGGCGTTTCCAACTTCAATGTTGAGCAGATGGAGCGCGTCCAGAAGGTTGCGCCGATTACCTCTTTGCAGCCGCCCTACTCCATGCTCAACCGCGGGATTGAGACGGATATCTTGGGCCACTGCGAACGCCACAATATTGGGGTTCTCGCCTACTCGCCAATGATGAATGGGCTGCTGACTGGCAAGATGACCCCCGAACGGATACATAACCTGCCGGAGGATGATTGGCGACGTGGTCATCCGGCTTTCCAAGAGCCGCAATTGACCCGCAACCTGCAGTTGGTCGAGCTTCTGAGCGATATCAGTAATGAACATGGCCGCACTCCGGCTGAGGTGGCCGTCGCGTGGACATTCCACCACCCCGCCGTGACAGCAGCCATCGTTGGGGCGCGGCGCGCGTCGCAGGTCGAGGGGATTGTCGGGGCGGGGACGTTCCGCCTTGATAACGATGCCTTACGCAAGATTGACCAATTCCTCGAACAAAACCCTGTCCCAGAGGGGGAAGAGTAGAAAGCAGAGAAGGTATCTTTCATGGAGCAGCGCGTTGCTCTGATATTGTCCATTATGTGGCTCATCGTCGGGAGTGTGGTCTTGGCGTTGTACATACCAACTGCTTCTTCGCACACCCGCGTGAGCCAACAACACGTTTCAGCCCGTTCTAACAACCGCTCACGTGTTGAAGACGCTACCAAAAACGTTGAGCATGTCCCGCTTCTCTCCCTTGAGCCGATAGGCGGCGGGGAAGAAGATGCGGGGCTATCATCCGTTCCCCGCACCTCAACCATGCCCCACGTGGTGGCGACCTTCACCCAACACCAGCAGTCGGGCGAGGGTGAACGCGAAGAGAGGGAGGTGGCGATTGAACCGGTCGAAACATTCACCGCACCATCGCAATACTTCCCGGAAACCGGGCACAATGTGTGGGAACCGTTCTTGTCCTTCTTCCACGCTCGTGGCGGGGTGCGTGTGTTTGGCTATCCCATCACCGAAATGGTGCAAGAGGGCGAGCTGACGGTACAATATTTTGAGCGCGCGCGGATGGAAATTGACCCAGATACCCCCGATAGAGTGCGTATCGCTCCATTGGGGAGTATACTGACGAAAGACCGGCAACAAGAGTCGTCGTTTCAGCGGCATCTGCCACAACACTCTGACGCGGCGACCTATTTCCCCAGTACAGGCCATAATTTGAGCCATCGTTTTCGCACGTTTTGGGAGCAAAATGGGGGTATATCAACATTAGGCATGCCGATCAGTGAGGCATTTATTGAGTATCACCCACAAACCAACCTCCCCAAGACGGTGCAATACTTTGAGCATGGGCGGCTTGAGTATGGCCTTGACCGTCCGGGCGGCACACCATCCATCTCCATCGGGTTGGTTGGGCAAGAATACGTTGAGCAACAAGCCCTCCCCGATGAGATGCGAGCGCCGGGCCGCGCCATCACCAAGTTGGCGGAATCGGTCTTCCCCTTCCCGCCTGTCCACTCAGCGCTGCAGAATGTGAAGGTCGGTGCGGCCTACTTCGATGGCTTGGTGGTCTATCCGGGCCAACACGTGTCGTTCCTGGAGACGGTTGGGCAATTGACTGCTCAGCGGGGGTATGTCAACGGCGGGGCGATTGTAAATGGTACCATCCAAGAGGTGATTGCGGGGGGGATCTGCTACCTCTCAACGGCTGTCTACCGTGCGGTATTTCAGGCCGGATTTGATATCGTTGAGCGGCATCCTCACTCCCTTGTCTTGAACGACTTTAGCAACCCGCCCGGTATGGACGCCGCGGTCTATATGTTTGACGGTGCGAGGCGGAACAGTGGCGATTTAGACCTGCACTGGCAGAACGATATGGATGATCCGGTTGTACTCACGACCAATGTCTCGCAAAAAGGCATCTTGACGGTCTCTGTGTGGGGCTATGATGATGGTCGCCAAGTGACTATCAACGAGCCTGCGGTACAGCATACCGCCCCGCCGCAATCGCCCACGTGGGTGTTCCGCGAAACTCTTGAGACGTGCGCCGTCCAGCAGATTGCATCGGCTGCACCCGGGATGAATATAACGGTGGAGCGGGTTGTCAAGACGCAAGATGGCGAGGTGCTGCACCACGACGTGGTTGAATCGAACTATGCGCCCGCACGGCAAGTGGTGGCTTATGGGCTGGGCATCGAGGAGCCTTACAATGAGGAGGCCCAGAATGCGTGTTTGGCCAATATAGACCCCGAAGCGGGAAATGGCGAGCAATTGGCCGACGTGAAACCAACAACCGTCCCCGCCGCCGCAGATGAGACTGCCGCTCAACCCGCGCAGCCAGAGCCGGTGGCACAGCAGGAAGAGCCTCCCCCTCCGCCGCAAGAGCAAGAGCCGCAAGAACAACCACCGCAAGCAACTACGCTCGTGATGCCAGCGCTCTTTGGGCAGGATGAGGGGAGCGGACGGGCGACGTTGGCGGGTATGGGCATTACGACGGTCTATGCCGACTACCAAAATCACCAATTGTGCGAATATCCGTCTATGATCATCAGCTCGCTCCCCGCTGCAGGCGATGCGCTTAGCGCCGATACGCCGGTGGTGTTGGGGGTGTGCAGCGCGCCACCAAACCCCACTCCCGCGCCGCAGACGGATGATCCGCCAAACGATCCGCCAATCAACGATCCGCAGCCAGCCGACGCGCCACCTCCCAGTATTATGGAAAGGCCTCCGAAGCCAGAGGAAGAACCAACGGCGGAACCAACCCAAGTCCCGCCGCCACCACCTACAGAGCCACCTGCCGCGCCAGAACCGGCTGAATCGCCCCCCGAACCTGCAGCAGAGCCGGTAGAGCCACCCGCGGAACCTCCTGCGGAGGAAGGAAATGGCGAGGGGGCGGGCGAGGGGAATAGTGAACCTGCCCCGCCACCACCACCACCTACAGAGCCACCTGCACCAGCCGAGTCTTCTGAACCGGCAGAGCCGCCGCCTGAAGAACCACCGGCAGAGTTAATCCCATGAAGGCAATGAAGGCAACGAAGGTAGCGTCCGTGCGAACAACTCAATTTCTGTCGTTGAACGTGACTATCTTGTTATTCATCGTGTGTGTGGCCGCCACGATGATGCATATGCGGGGGGGAGGAGCGACGGCCCAAGCGATGGATGACCCACACGACCCACACGACCGGTTCCTCATCCCGTCGCGCTACTTTGAGCAGAGTGGCCACAATGTAGGAGGGGCATTTCTTGCCTTTTTCGAGGAAAATGGCGGCGTTGAACAGTTTGGGCTGCCGCTGACGGACGCATTTGAGCAAGATGGCGTTCAGGTGCAATATTTTGAGCACGTTCGGCTCGAAATCCACCCCAATGCGCCCGACCACGTCAAAATATCGCCACTTGGGGTCTTCCTCACCCAAGACCGCACTGATGAGATGCCGTTTGTGTCGCACGAGCCAGGCCCCTACGCCACCAGCACCTATTTCCCCTCTACCGGCCACAATCTCAGCTATCAATTTCGGACGTTCTGGCAAGACCAAGGAGCACATCGCATCTTTGGCTTGCCGATCAGTGAACCGTTTCTCGACTATCGGAAGGATATAGGCAGAAGCTATACGGTACAATACTTTGAGCAGGCACGGCTTGAGTATCATCTTGACCACCCGGGCGGCACCGCAACCATACAATTCGGCGACCTTGGGCGGGAATATGCCCATACACGCAATATGGAGGAATATCTTGCCGCGACACGCCCCATCACGGTGCTTGGTTCGGCAAAGGTAACTTTCACCTCCTCCAGCGGCATTATGCGCAATATCCGGTTGGCGGTGCGCCAGTTCAATAATCTGCGGGTCGCGCCGGGCGAAGAGCTGTCTTTCCTGGAAATCGTTGGCGAACTGACCTCGCAAACGGGGTATATGGCGGGCGGCGGGATTGTCGGCGGGTCGGTGGGGCAGGTGATCGCCGGAGGGATCTGCTACCTGTCAACGGGCGTCTACCAGGCGGTGTTGCGGGCGGGGCTGGAGATAACAGAACGTCACCCGCATTCGCTGGCGCTGGGCGATTTTCAGGAGACACCCGGCCTTGACTCGGCGGTCTACACCTTCGATGGGCGGGGGCTGAACAGGAAGCAAAACGATATGGATCTGCGGTGGCGCAATGATACTCCCGATCCCATCATCCTGGAGACGAAAATCATCACCGATGGCGAGCTGATGGTCGCATTGTGGGGGTATAGCGATGGCCGAACAACAACATTGAGCGAACCAGAGGTCAACCCACGCTCCTACTTGTCTGGCGTATGGCGCTATGATAGTACGCTTCCGCAGTGTGAGGTACGGCGCGTCGCGGCAGGAAGCCCCGGCATGAGCGTCACCGTTGAGCGGGTGGTGGAGAGCAAGGCGGGTGAGATGCTCCACCGCGACACGATTGCATCGACCTACGGTGCTTCGCGCGATGTCTATATCTATGGCCCTGGTGTCACGCCGCTCCCCCACACACGGCCAAACCCTGGTTATCAAGCATATGAGCAGTGTTTGCAAGCAGCCAATCAGATTGCATCACCTTCTCCCAATATGCCCGAATAGCTTCTCATAGATTTTATGGCTTTACCAACAACACAAGAAGGATTGGCCCAGGGGCGGTTTGGACGCATCGCTCATGTCGTCGAACGATGGCACTTCTCCAAAGATCTTTTGATGATACTCTTGGCCATGCTCGTTGGCCTAGTGAGTGGCTACGGAGCCGTTGGCTTTCACTACCTCGTCGAAGGGGTACACATCCTCTTTTACGAACCTGAACACATTGGCCTACCACATCTTCACTTTGGCGAATGGTGGCATGTGGGCAAGATTATAGTGCTACCGACGCTTGGGGCATTCCTTGCCGGAACCATTGTGTGGCTCCACGCACGCAACGATCATGCTCACGGCACGGCGGCGGTAATGGAAGCGGTCGCGCTGCATGGCGGGCGACTTCTCCCTCGCCCCCTGCTCACCAAAGTCACCGCGGCAGGCGTTCTCATCGGTGGTGGCGGTTCGGCTGGCCCGGAAGACCCCAGTGTCCAGATCGGCTCGGTTATCGGCTCATCGATAGGCACACGGCTGCATTTGTCGCCGGTGCGCGTAAATACGCTTGTCACGGCGGGGGTGGCCAGCGCAATTGCAGCCGCCTTTAATGCCCCCATTGCGGGGGTTTTCTTTGCACTGGAGATTGTGGCGGGTGATTTTTCGACCACGCTCTTTGCGCCGGTGGTGCTTGCCTCTGTGACCTCGTCTATTGTTGGGCGGTCGGTCTTGGGCGAACAGCCATCGTTTGAGGCACCGCTCTACACCATCATCAACCCCTTTATCGAAGCGCCGCTTTACCTTTTGCTTGGGGTGGTTGCCGCCGTGATAGGCGGCGGCCTCATACACGCCATTTTCTTCAGCGAAGCGGTGTTTGAGAAGACCCACCTCCCGCGTCCATTCCGGGCGTGCTTGGGAGGCGCGTTGCTTGGCGGGATAGCTGTCGCGGTGCCGGGCGTGTTGGGGAGTGGCTACGAGACGGCAGGCGAAATTTTGCACGGCATTGGCCCAACGGGGATGCTCCTCCTCACCCTGCTCATCGCCAAATTCCTCGCGACGGTCATCACGCTTGGGGCGGTAGGAGTGGGAGGCACATTTGCCCCCGCGATGGTCTTGGGCGCGATGGTGGGTGGGTTGTTTGGCCAGGTCGCCAACCTCATCTTCCCCAATGGGATGATCGCCCCGCCTCCTGCCTTCGCACTCGTGGGGATGGGAGCCGTGCTGACGGCGGTTGTGCGTTCGCCTATCACGGCGGTATTGCTGCTCTTTGAGGTGACTGGCGATTACTACATCATTTTGGGCATTATGGCGAGTGTGGTGACAAGCTATATCTTCTCAACGCTCATCCATAGCGAATCGATCTATACAGAACGGTTGGTGCGCAAGGGGATACAACTGCGCTTTGGGCGCGATTTTAATATCCTTGAGCTGGTGACGATTGGGGAGGCGATGACGCCCGATTTTACCACCATCCCCCGCAATCTCACCCTCCGCCAGCTCCGCACCCTCTTCGACGACACCCATCATCATGGCTTTCCCGTCCTGGATGAGGAGGGAATGTTGGTGGGGATGGTGACGATCACCGATATGCAAAACGCGCTTGAAAATGGGGTGTCGCTTGACGCCTATGTAGATGACATCACCACGCGCCACCTTGTCGTCGTCTCGCCCGATCAAACGCTTGCCATCGCCATGCAGCAGTTTGCATCGGCGGATGTGGGGCGGTTGCCGGTGGTGAGCCGCGAAAACCCGCGGAAGTTGTTGGGGGTGGTGCGCCGCAGCGACATCGTGAAGGCCTACCAACACGGCTCCCGGCAGCGCGCCAAGCTCGAAAGCCGCCACCAGCATATGCGGCTGAGCAATCAGCACAACACGCAAATCATAGAGGTCGAAATCCTCTCCAACAGCCCCTGCGATAAACGGCTCGTACGCGACGTGCGGCTGCCCGGCCAAGCCATCATCACGTCGATCTTGCGTGAGGGCTTGACAATCATCCCCCGCGGCGATACGGTGATGCGCGAAGGCGACCAACTTGCCATCCTCACCACGCCAGAGCGGGCCGAAGAAGTACGCGAGCATATCTTGCAGGGCGGGCAAAATCAGCAACGTTCAGGAGATGAGCCGCGCTATCAAGAGATCACTATCAACTACGGTGCCCCCGCCATAGGGAAGACCGTGGCCGATTTAGGGTTGCCTTCCGATGCATTGATCGTCAACCTGCGGCGAGAAGGCGATGTCCATACGGTGCATGGCGATACGGTGCTTGAAATGGGTGACCAGGTGACTGTTATGGCCACACAACAAGATATGTGCACCGCAATGTACTGTCTCTGCGGCGAGATGGCAAAACGACCGGGTGGCCCGTGCTCGGAGGAAAAGCAGGAAGAATGAGGGATAGTCTCATGATAGGGATAATTTCATGATGGGGGTAGCCAATGACAAGCGAAAGCGTTGAGATGTACCTGGTGATGACAGCACTGTTGCGGCAGGGAAAACTCCCTGTCCCGCTCTCGCAGCTTGCCCAACACCTTTCTGTCTCTCCGGTGTCGACCAACGAGATGTGCCGGAAGCTGGAGGAGCGCGGGTTGGTGGAATATCAGCCATACAAGGGGGTCACGCTGACGGCAGAGGGTAATACGCTCGCGCAGCGCATCCTCCGACGCCGCCATTTGTGGGCCACCTTCCTCACCGAAAAGCTCGATTTTGATCCAGAGGAGGCCGACGCGATTGCCTGTCAATTGGAGCATGTTTCTTCTGACCAACTCACGGAGCGGTTGGCGAGCTTTCTGCAGGAAGATCCGAGCATCTCCTCGCCTCTCGCCCCGCCTCAATCTTTCCACCCATCTGCCAACATCCAGCCACTCGACTCGCTCACGGCGGGTCAGCAAGGCGAAGTGGTTTCTATTTCGGCCAACGATGTGGTGCGAGACTTCTTACGCAACCAGGGCGTGATGCCGGGAAAGTCGGTTGATGTACTGGCGGTGACTGCAGAGCGGGCGGTGTTGTTGAGGATGGAGAACCATTGTGTATCGCTGTCGCGCGAAATCGCAGAGCATATTGAGGTGCTGCCGGTGGAGGAAGAACCACACCCTCCGGCTATCCCCCCCGCCGATCACGAGGATGGCTAGCACAGAAGGTTGTGCTCTTCCTTAGTAGAGGGTGCGGAGCTGGACGTTGTCGAAGTAGGAGCGTGCAAATCCCGCTCGTCCCACCACGACCAGCCCAAACTGCTTCGCGACAGGAATACTTGCCACTTGCCGCTCAAGCACAAGCCCCTTATTCACATAGAAGCGATAGGAACTGCCTTCTGCCTGCGCGACAATGCGATTTCTTCCACCGTAGATAAACTCGCTATACCCCTCCGCGATAGTGGTCGGACTACCTGCTACGGTGCTTTCGAGACGATAGCTACCATTCTGCGGGTTGATAAAGAATGTGAGATAGTTGTTATCGTCGGCGAAGCGAGGCGCAAGGCCCGCTACCCCACTTTCCACCTGCACATCCACCCCCACGCTATAGTTCTGATAGGAAATCGTCCTGTAGCTCCAGATGTTGCCAATCCCCGCTTTCGCATAGATGACGTATTGGCCCTGTTGTGGCCCCACTCCCCAATCAGATTTCAGGTTATTGGCCCACCCTTCGCCTCCATTGAAGGTATATTGTGTAATGAAGCCGCCTTGCTGCTCTGGGTTGGCGGTGTTTGGCTCTGGCTCTGGCACGGCGGTCGGGCTAGGAGCGGGAGTCGGGCTGGCCGGAGGAATAGGGGTTGGGACGGCTGTTGGGACGACTGTTGGGCTGGGCGCGGTGGCTGGGCTGGGAACCGGCGTCGGTTCTATTATCACCGCGGTTGGAGGGGCTTCAGTCGGGGTGATAGGGGTGGTTGGGATGAGCATTGTGGGGGTATCAATGACGGGCGGCTCTCCCGTCGCGCCCCCGCCTGCCACCACCATCGATGAGGAAGATGCGGCCATAGTGGCGAAGGGGGTGGCGGTTGGGGTCGTATTCTCATCAACCACGGACGTTCTGGCGTTTGTTGAGCGGAACTGTGGCACGATAAAGATGGCGAGGACGGCAACTATGCCAACAATCGCGACCACACCTCCCACAAGCCGATAAAGCCCAAACCGCCGCAAGAGTTGTGCCCCACGTCCGCCGCGCTTCTGCTCCAATTCCTTTTGATGAGCCGCTTCGGCGCGGGCAAGCAGCGAGGCGCTATCGCGGTAGAAGGGGTTGATGCGCTGCAGCTCTTGCAATGTCGCCACGGCCTGAACATACCGCTTTTCGGCAAGATGGGCTACCGATTGATCATACAATTCCGCCTGATGATCACGTTGATTATGAGGAGTGTGATCGTGGGAGTAGTACTCCTGCTGATGATCAGATCCTTTCCCTCTGTCCTTCTGCTTGGGAAAGGAGGAGTCGAAACCATCTGCCGTGCTGGTGGGGCGACGGCGGCTTTTGAGGGTCGAGGGCCATCCACGGTCGTAGGCAGTGCGCGAGCTTGGGTCGCTCAATATGCGGTAGGCTTCGTTGATGTGCTTGGTACGACGGCTGGCATACTCTTCTTCCTCCGCCGAACGGTTGACATAACGGTCGGGGTGGAAGCGCGAAATCTGTTGGCGATACCCGCGCTTGATCTCCTCCTCGGAGGAGCCGCGGCTCACCCCAAGCAACTCATAGTGGTCTAAGTGCTCAAACTCTTCCATACAAAAAGGCGGCAAAGCCACCCGCTCCTGTTTGGTTAGGGGGGTGTGGGGGATGCCGCCATCCTCCTTTCGTACAGCGCCCCAACATCATTGACGTAGGGAGGCACGTGTGGCTCTCTCAAGCCACCAAATTGGACGGGTGGTCGTGAATAATCTGTTCATGCGGCTGTATAGTGTATATGTGACCGCATGACGCGCCAAGATATGCGTGACCCATTGGCTCTCGCCGACATCAGCATGGTATTATAGCACACAGGGACGTGCTTCCGCGTGCTCACACTCTCCGTTCAACTGAAAAGGAACCAAGCAATGACATACGAACTCAAAACGACCGATGGCAAGCACAGTCGGCTCATCAGCCAGGACGAGTTTAAATCGATACTGCGGATGGCAATCACAAACGGATGGAAACCATCATCGGCCCACATTCGTGATAAGAAACTCCAACTAGACGCCCCTTTTTCTCCCGCCGAGTCACGAACCTTTGCTTCTGCGCTTGAGCGCGGCCTGCAAAAAGCGATGGCCTCTTCGCCTCCCAACTTTGTCGTGATGGTGCTTGAAAGCATCGCCGTGCTCCGGCGGGGGGAGACCCAGTTTGTCCGCTTAGAGGAACGAGATACACCCAATGCCAGAAAATCGGCAACATGACAACTCTCGAGAAAACTCTCGAGAAAACTCTCAAGATGGCTCTCAAAAAGACTATCAAGACGATCATCAAGGTAGCCATCAAAGCTTGTATAATGATCAGAATGGCCAACTGAGAGAGAAACGCAATAAGCCCAATAAACGCAGCCGCCCGCCCGGCGATACCAACCGTGCCTTGGGGACATTTGGCGAGTCGTTTGCGGCGGCCCACCTGATGCACCAGGGCTACCGCATCATTGCGCGGCAGTGGCGGTGTGAGCGGGGCGAGATAGATATTATTGCCCGCGATGGCGATGAACTCGTCTTCGTTGAGGTTCGGACGCGCCGGAGTAGGCGCTTTGGCACGCCTGAAGACTCCATCACGCGCGCCAAGCAAGACCGGCTGATCGAGCTGTCGTTGCTCTTCTTGCAGGAGTATGACACCAATGACGACGATCCCCCGTGGCGCATCGACGTGATAGCGCTTGATGTCGACCGGACGGGGCAGGTCTCCCGCCTCAACCACATCCCCTACGCCATCGAGCAATGATGGGCGGGGAAAAGGGGGAAGGGATAGGAAGCATGGTCAAGGCAGGAAGCCCTGTAGATCGTCTATATTATCCGTTTATCTGTT
This sequence comes from uncultured Chloroflexaceae bacterium, assembly GCA_964526735.1. GTDB lineage: Bacteria > Chloroflexota > Chloroflexia > Chloroflexales > Chloroflexaceae > JAAUSY01. The sequence goes on from CAZGLO010000022.1 coordinate 15,068, forward strand.
TATCCATTTATCCGTTGCGCGGCTCCCACACCTCTTCCAGCACGCTATCCCACGGAACGCGGAATTCGTCTGCGGGGTCGTAGACGTGTGATTGCAGGTTGACGACAATCACCTCTGGCTGTGAGAGCGCTTTCCACCCGTGCATAATCATCGGCGGGATCTTGATGAACCGCGGTCGGGTAGAGCCAAGAAAGATAGGGTTGACATGGCCGAATGTTGGTGAGTCGGGGCGGATATCAACCAGTGTGACCTGGATTTTGCCGCGGGTCACGGTAAATTGGTCGGTGTGGAGCTGGTGGAAGTGCCAACACTTCACCACGCCATAGTCCGTCGCACTCTGATACACGTGTTCTGGGTAGATAAGCCCGTCCCGTTCGACCCACGGCTTGCTCCACAGCTCGATCACGTCTCCCCGCCCGTCGAGGTTGACCGTCAGGTCTTTCACAAAAACACCCTCAATCGTCGGAACGCGGAAAGGGGATTGTATCTGGTAGTCTATGGTTTGAAGCCATTCGATGGTCACGTCTTTTGCTTGCATCAGGGATTCCTATCACTACAGGCTGCGGGATGAGGGGAACCATTCCCATACTCCTTTCTCTATCATAGCACAAAAGGACTCCCAGGACAATGTCTTGTGCTATAGAAAGCCATACAATGCAACCACATCCACACCTCCTCTCATCTCCTTCTCGTATGGGCAATATCGGCCACATCGGCCACATTGGTGTCGATGCGAGCCGCCTTGCGGTCGCCGCCCGCACCGGCACTGAGCGATATGGCGTTGAGCTTATTCGCGCATTGGCCCGACTTGACCGTTGGCATGCCTATTCACTCTACTGCAATGCCCTCCCCTCCGCATTGCCGCCACTCGGCAGCAATTTCTCACTCTGTTCTTTGCCATTCCCCCGCTTGTGGACGCATATACGGCTTTCGTGGGAGATGTACCGCACCCCGCCTGACCTTCTCTTTGTGCCGTCGCACGTCGTACCGCTCTACCACCCGCGCCGCCCCCGTTGCACCGTCGTGACGCTCCACGATTTGGGCTATCTCGCCTTCCCCCAAGCCCACACCGCCCGCCGACGGCTTGATTTGCACCTCTCAACGCTGTGGAGCGCGCGCGCCGCCTCTCACATCATAGCTATCTCGCAGGCCACCAAGGATGATTTGGTGAAGCATTACCGCGTGCCGCCCGAAAAAATCACCGTGGTGCACCATGGCGTCGCCCCGCATTTCCACCAACCGATCAAGTGTGATATCATCACGGCAACACAACAACGGTATGCCACTGGAGAGCACTATCTCCTCTATGTGGGGACAATCCAGCCGCGCAAGAACCTCCTCCGGCTGATTGATGCATTTGCCGAGGTGGTGAAGGGCACGTATAGCGACGCCGCCCTCGCACAGCACCTCACCCTTGTGCTGGCGGGAAAGCGGGGTTGGCTCACCCAAGAGATTGAGCAGCGCGCCGCCGACCACGGTATCGCCAAACGAGTGCGGTTTATTGGCTATGTCGCGGATGAGGATCTCCCCGCATTGCTACAAGGTGCACACGCATTTGTCTTCCCGTCGCTCTATGAGGGCTTTGGGATGCCCGTGCTAGAGGCGATGGCGAGTGGGACGCCTGTCCTGACCAGCACCACCACCTCGCTGCCCGAAGTGGCGGGAGATGCTGCTCTCTTGGTCGATCCACAGAGTAGCCAGGCCATCGCCACCGGCATCACGCATCTCATTGCCGATTCAGCCCTCCGACAGCGGCTCAGCGACCGCGGTAAGCAGTGGGCACAGCGCTTTACGTGGCAGCGTTGCGCGGAAGAAACACACCACGTGCTTATGTCGGCGTTGCGAGCGCAATAGAAACGGATATCGTATGACTACATCATCAACATCATCTCTCCAGGAAGAACTCCTACACCTCACCAGCGACCTGATGCGCTTTGAGAGTACATCCGACCGTCCCGACCAACTAACTGCCATCACCGACTACGTGGAGGGGTATCTCCGCGATGTCCCCGGCCTCTTCCTCCACCGCTCGGAGGCGGAAGGCAAACCCGCATTGGTGGCCACCTACCACGATACCCGCACCCCCACTATCATGTTCAATGGCCACCTCGATGTGGTACCCGCCTCGCCAGAGCAGTTTGAACCGCGGCGGGAAGGCAATAGGCTCTACGGCAGGGGCAGCCAAGATATGAAGAGCGGCGTCGCGGTGTTGATGCGCCTGCTTAAGGAATTTGCCACCAACCACAATGCAGATGGCCCACATACACTCCCCAATATTGGCGTGCAGTTTGTGACAGATGAGGAGATAGGCGGCGAGGCGGGGACAGGGCGGCTCCAAAAGGAAGGATGGGGGTGCGAGCTATTGGTCATCACAGAGCCGACAGACCTGCGCATTTGCTATGAGCAGAAAGGCATCTTGTGGCTGCGGATGCGGATGCGGGGAACATCGGCGCACGGCTCTCGACCGTGGCACGGCTGCAACCCTATTCTCGGCCTCAACCACGGCCTGACGCAAATCTTCTCTCGCTATCCCCCGCCCACCAAGGAAGTATGGGCAACGACCGTCCTCCCCACCACCTTGCGCACGCCCAATACGACGATCAATCGCATACCGGAGGAGGTGGAGATGACCTTCGATATCCGCTACCTGCCAGAGGAAGACCCCAATCAGCTCCTCACAATGATACGAGAGCTTTTCCCCGGCGCAGAGGTAGAGCAGGAACGGTGTGCTGTCCCTATGTCGAGCGACCCCAATCACCCTCGTATCCAACAGCTTGCCATCGCTGGTCAACAGGGTTATGGACGGCGTTTACCGCTCTACCGCGAACACTTTGGCAGCGATGGCCGGTTTTATAGCAAGGCGGGGATGGCGGCGGTGTGTCTTGGTGTGAAGGGGGCGGGGCTGCATAGCGATAATGAGTGGGTGGAGGTGGAGAGTATGGCGCATCTCTACCAAACATTGGCCGCATTCCTGCAAACACTGTGAGCTAAAGCCACATAAGAAAGGCAAAAAGCGTATGGAACAGTATCTTGCCTACATTGAACAGAATAAAGACCGCTTTGTGGAGGAGTATTTCAACCTCTTGCGTATTCCATCGGTGGCGGCGCAAAACATGGGCATCTCCGAAACCGCGATGATGGTCAGAGACCGGCTCATCGAGCTTGGCGCTGAGCATGTGCAGGTAATCCCCACTGATGGCGGGTCGCCGGTGGTGTATGGGACGATTGGCAATGGCCCGCGGCGGCTCCTCATCTACGACCACTATGATGTGCAGCCTGCTGAGCCGTTGGATCTATGGGATAACTACCCCTTTGACCCCAAGCTCTGCGATGGCGTGGTCAAGGCGAGGGGGGCATCTGACAACAAGGGCAACCTGATGCTGCGGCTCCAAGCGATTGAGGCGTGGCTCGCCACCAAAGGCGAATTGCCCATTACCATCGTCTTCCTGATAGAGGGTGAGGAGGAGATTGGTTCACCTCATCTTGCCAGCTTCTGCCGTGACCATGCCGACCTCATCAAGGCAGACGGCTGTTTGTGGGAGACGGGCCAGGTTGATGGCAGTGGGCGGCCAGTGGTTGATTGCGGGGCGAAGGGCATGCAATATGTTGAGTTGGTGGCGCGGGGGGCCTCAACCGACCTCCACTCCTCTACCGCGCCGGTTGTCCCCAACCCCGCCTGGCGGTTGACGTGGGCGTTGGCGACGCTCAAAGACCCCAACGACCGCATTCGCATTCCGGGCTTCTACGATGCGGTACTGCCCCCCACCGAAGCCGATATGGAAGCATTGAGGCAGGCTCCCGACAACGATGAGAGCTTGCTGCGGCAGTATGGCCTACCGGCGTTCCTCAACAACGTCCGGGGGGCTGATCGACTCCGCGCGCTGCTCTTTGAGCCAACGTGTACGATTTGTGGCTTGGTGTCGGGCTATACGGGGGAAGGGGCAAAGACCGTGTTGCCCGCCGAAGCACGTGCCAAAATCGACTTTCGCCTTGTCCCCAATATGGAGCCGGAGACCGTTTTGACGCAATTGCGTGACCATCTTGACGCCGAAGGGTATCACGATATCGAAATCGTCCCGATGTCAGGCGAACACCCGGCACGCAGCAGCCTAGACGCGGCAGTCGTGCGAGCGGCGATTTCCTCCGCCGAGGCCACCTACCAACTTCCCGCATCGGTCTACCCGATGATGGCAGGCACCGGCCCGATGTATGTGGTGTGTCAGCAATTTGGGACGCCGGTGACAAGCGGGGCGGGGTGCGGCTACGAAGGAGATCGCATTCACGCGCCGAATGAAAATATTCGCATTGCGGATTATTGGAAGGGGATGGAGTGGATGGGGCGGTTTATGGAAGCGTTTGCGGCATTAGAGTAGTGTGCCTAGTATGGCCGCTCTTCGTCCTCATCCTCGTCTATGCCAAAGAAGCGCAACCAATCATCCACCTCTTGCCGAGAGGGAATGTGGTGCTTATGCGGCTCTTCTTGGCGAGGTTGCTGGGGAGATTCGTGAGCGGTACGGCGTGAGAAGAGTTTCTGGGCAAACTTCTGCGAGGAGACGACAGAAATCCCATGCGCCCGCGCCTCGCCAATCACCGCGCGGTCGGAGCTGACGACGTGCCACTCCCCGCGACGGCGGATAGCACGGATACGTCGGATAAGCTCTCTATCGGCGTCGACGGGCGACTTGGCGAAATGACACTCGACTCCGTAGCCGTTGAGATTTTGGGGATGGCCATACACCCCGCCGTCGAAGATGACCACAATGCGCTTGATACGGCGGCGGGCGGCATACCCCCGCAACAACTGCACCAATTGCCATTCGTCGTCGTGGGCGGCGAGGGTTATCTCCGGTATTTGCCCTATGACGTTGTGGCCATCAATCAGGATCGGCATATACGTTCCTGTGGGTGTGCGCCTCCAAACCATTCCTCTCTGCCTGCAAAACTATAAAGACGTATCATAGCGCTTCTTGCCATGAAAAGCAAGGAACCAGCATGTCGTTCCCCCTCTTTGTTCTGCTATTTCCTTCCATAAACGACAATATTTCACGGCTTTCTCTCTATGATGGTGCAATGATGGTGTTATGATGGTGCTTTGTTTGGCCACTCTTTCGTAATCGCCGCATTGTGGTAAAATACCAGAAAGCGTCCGAAATACATTTTCTTTTTTGATCACATCGATATGAAGGGGGTTTAAAACACATATGGAAACAGCTACCTGGACAACGAAAACCGGCCTCGCGCAGCAGCTCAAGGGAGGAGTGATCATGGACGTGGTCACGCCCGAACAAGCGCAAATTGCAGAGCGTGCGGGAGCGGTGGCGGTGATGGCCCTTGAGCGGGTGCCTGCCGACATTCGTGCACAAGGTGGTGTGGCGCGGATGAGTGACCCCGAACTCGTCTCTGCCATTATAGATGCGGTCACCATTCCGGTGATGGCCAAGGCCCGTATAGGCCACTTTGTCGAAGCGCAAGTGCTCCAAGCATTGGGTATTGACTATATTGACGAGAGTGAGGTGCTCACTCCCGCCGATGAAGAGCACCACATCAACAAGCATGCCTTTAACGTACCATTTGTGTGCGGTTGCCGCAACCTTGGTGAAGCGCTGCGGCGTTGTGCAGAAGGCGCGGCGATGTTGCGCACCAAGGGCGAAGCCGGTACCGGCAATGTGGTAGAAGCCGTCCGCCACGCCCGCACCGTCTATGCCGACATCCGCCGGTTGCAGAACATGAACGAAGATGAGCTATTTACTGCCGCAAAAGAGTTGCAAGCGCCTTACGAATTGGTGAAGCATGTTGCCAAAGAGGGCCGTTTGCCGGTCGTCAACTTCGCCGCCGGAGGGATTGCCACCCCCGCCGACGCCGCGCTGATGATGCAGCTTGGCGTTGATGGCGTATTTGTGGGCAGCGGTATCTTTAAGTCGGGCAACCCAGAGCAGCGTGCCACCGCGATTGTAGAGGCGACCACCCACTACAATGATCCCGACATCATTGCCAAGGTGAGCCGCGGGCTTGGTGAGGCGATGGTCGGCATCGAAATCCCCACCATTCCAAAAGACCAACTGTTGGCAGAGCGAGGGTGGTGAGCATTTTATGTCGGTCGGTATTCTGGCCCTCCAAGGCGATTTTCGCGAACACGAAGCCGTATTACAGCGCCTTGGAGCGACAACGCAGCAGGTTCGGCTCCCCAAACACCTCGATATGGTTGACCGCTTGATTATCCCGGGTGGTGAAAGCACCACCATCGGCAAGCTGTTGATGCGCTACGGCCTCTTGGAACCTATCCGAGAGCGTGCTGGCCACGATCTTGCAGTATGGGGGACGTGCGCAGGGGCTATTTTGTTGGCCCGCCATATCGAGGGAAGGGCTGACGACCAGCCTGCCATCGGAGTGATGGATATTACCGTCCTCCGCAACGGCTTTGGCCGTCAGCAGGAGAGTTTTGAGGCGGATTTGGAGATACCTGCCCTTGGTGAACCACCAATGCGAGGGGTCTTCATCCGCGCTCCGATTATTTCCGCCGTTGGAGAAGGGGTAGAAGTCTTGGCACAATTGCCAGAACATCGTTCGGTGGCGGTCGCCCGGCAAGGGCGGCTCCTCGCGGCAACCTTCCACCCTGAACTGACGTCTGATGACAGGCTGCACCACTATTTCCTGCAGATATAGCTCTCTGTAGTAGTAGCGGCGATAGCAGCAAACGGAAGCAATACGAACACGACGCAACGATTGGCCGCAGTAGTAGATCAGAAAGGGTGAAACGATACAAGACGATGATGATTCGATCTGTCGTTCCAAATGATCTCCTGGCCTTCCGACGCAAGCCGAGCAACCAGATTTTGCTGTTCAATGACGCGTCGCTCATACAGCCTCATCGGCCATTCTGGTTTTCGGTGCGTTGTTTGTTGCAAGGGATGGGCAAAGACCGCACCATGAAGGTCTATCACGACGCGGGGGTGCGGGCTTTTGCCCAGGCTCAGGGGCGCAGCGGCCGCCCAGAACAAGATATCTCCTACCTCGCCACCTACGAGTATGGAGAACGCCACGCCCCCAGCGACCACGATATCTGGTTTCGGCTGCTTGAGCGCATCTGTATGCAGGCGGGAGGGGCCTCTGTCCAGCGGCTCTACACCGCCATCTGGACGCATCAGCTCGATGTGCGGGAGATCTTCCGGCAACTTGGCTTCCAGGCCTACACCAACCGCAGCATTTTGCAGCTCAATGGCCCCGATTGGGATCAAGGCACCACGCTCTCCCCCATGTGGGAGCAGTCTCGCCGCGATGCGTGGGCCATCCACAAGCTCTATGGCGCAGTCACGCCGCCTCTGGTGCAGCAGGCCGAAGTGCGTACCCCACGGGCGTGGGCACTTCCGCGGGCACAATGGTGGCACCGGCTGGGGCAGCAGGCATGGGTGCTTGGAGCCAAAGACAACCTCCACGCCTATCTCCACGTCTTGAGCGGCCCCAATGGCCACCTAATGTGCGCGATGATACACCCCTCGGCCCGCGACCAGACGACCGATATCGTGCGGTTTGGGCTGTCGCAGTTGCTCGATTCGCGACCGGTGTTTTTTATCCTCCGTGATTACCATCAAGAATTGTTAACGCCACTTCAGAAGCTTGGGTTTCAGACGATTGGCGAGCAAACGCTTCTCGTCAAGAATATTACCGTGTCTGCCCGCCGTTCGATCTTCGTTCCAGCTTTTGAATCCCATCCCTGGGATGTCACAGTCACTATTCCGACTATCACTGCATCCGGGAAGGAATCGAACCAGTTATGTCATACCAATTTGAAGGAACCAACGATCTCGGCCAACTCATAGAGGTATTGCCGCCTCGCATCAAAGAAACGCTGCAGCAAGATCTGACCTCTCCCAACGATCTCCTGGAGATTATTCTCGATCTTGGGCGGCTCCCCGAGGCACGCTACCGTGCCCATGAGCGGTTTTTGAGCGACACCGAGATAACCGAAGAGGATATTGAGTTTGTCACGTCGCGTATTGGCTCGTTTGGGGAGGACAACCGCGCGGGCATCCCCCGCACCCTCCACCGCATTTCTGCCATCCGCAACCGCAATGGCCACGTGATCGGGATGACCTGCCGCGCTGGACGGGCGATCTTCGGAACGGTCGATATCATCCGCGATATCATCGAGTCGGGTAAGAGCATCTTGCTGCTTGGCAAGCCCGGCACCGGCAAAACCACCCTCTTGCGAGAGACTGCCCGCGTCTTGGCAGAAGATATGCGCAAGCGGGTCGTGATCGTTGATACTTCAAACGAAATCGCAGGCGATGGCGATATCCCCCATCCGGGGATTGGCCGCGCCCGCCGTATGCAAGTCATCCGCCCCTCCGAGCAGCACGCCGTGATGATTGAGGCGGTGGAAAACCATATGCCAGAGGTCATCGTGATTGATGAGATCGGCACTGAGCTTGAAGCGATGGCCGCCCGCACCATTGCCGAACGTGGTGTGCAATTGATTGGCACCGCCCACGGCAATACGCTCGACAACCTGATGGTCAACCCGACTCTCTCCGACCTGATTGGCGGTATCCAGGCGGTGACGTTGGGCGATGAGGAGGCCCGCCGCCGCGGCACACAGAAGACCGTCCTTGAGCGCAAATCGCCGCCAACGTTCGATGTCTTGATCGAGATTCAAAGCTGGGATCAAGTTATCGCGTATAATGATGTGTCCGACGCGGTCGATTTGTTGCTGTTTGGCGAGGAGTATCAGCCAGAGTTGCGCCGCCGCGATGAGGAGGGCAATCTCCACACCAGCGTCGCCCCGCCGCGGACGGTGGAGTTGGGGCGAGGCAATAGCAGGCGCTCCAACAAGCATGATCGCAAGTCTGCCAGCAAGCAGCAAGTTCTTTCCACGTCGTCAGAGGGAACAATGCCTGCTCTCCCGCTATCAAACACGCAGGTGCAGCGTATCTTTCCCTTTGGTATCAACCGCAACCGGCTTGAGCAGGTGATTGGACGATTGCGTATTCCTGCCATTCTGGTGCGCGATATGCAAGATGCAACATTGGTGATGACGCTCAAGAACTACTACCGCCGTAGCCCGCAGCGTCTCCGCCAGGCCGAGTCGCAAGGCGTGCCGGTCTATGTGCTGCGCAGCAATACGTCGGCGCAGATGGAACGGCAATTGATGAATATCTTCCAGCTTGATATGCCAAATGAGCCATTCTCGCTCGTCCCGCCAACCAAACATCATCGCAAGAGCCAGGCACGGGAAGAAGATGAGGATATGGGGGATGAGGATGATGAGTGGTATGAAGAAGAAAATGGGTTTTATACCGATCCGGAGTCGTTGGAGCATGTCCTGATAGAAACCGAAACCGCCATCACGCAGCTCATCAATGGCGAGCGGGACGTGGTGGAGATGGATCCGCAAAATAGCTATGTGCGCCGCTTGCAACATCAGCTCGCACAGCGATATAATCTCCAATCGAAAAGCCGCGGGAGCGAACCTTACCGGCGCGTCCGCATCTCTCGATAGATGAATATAGATGAATAATGATATAGAGACGTATGTATGAGCTTGTTTATCACCTTTGAAGGGCCAGACGGTGCTGGCAAAAGCACGCAGGCCTCTCTTTTGCATCGCCACCTTGAGGAGCGCGGGTATCCAGTATTGCTCACCCGCGAACCCGGGGGAACTCGCATTGGCGAACAGATTCGTACGTTGTTGGTCGGCCTCCAATACACCGAAGTCGAAGCCACGACCGAAGTGTTGCTATTTTCGGCGGCCCGCGCCCAAATCGTCCGTGAGGTCATCCGCCCCCACCTTGCGCAGGGGACAATCGTGATTTGCGACCGCTATGCCGACTCGACCTATGCTTACCAAGGCTATGGGCAAGGATGGGATCTCACCCAGCTTGAGGCTATTACCAACATCGCGACGGATGGCCTTCTCCCCGATATGACCATCTATCTCGCCATTCCGGCGGAGGACGGGTTGGAGCGCAAGATGACCCGACTGCAAGAGTGGAACCGCTTTGATGCACGCGATGTGGCCTTTCATCAGCGCGTCTCTGAGGGGTTTGAGGCACTTCTACAGGGTGATCCCAATCGCTGGAGCCGGTTCGATGCGCGGCAGCCCATTGACGACCTTGCACAACGCATCCTCGCGGCGGTTGAGGAGCGGCTGGCGGCAGCAGCTATCCTCCCTACTCAGCCAGACCAGCCAGACCAGCTAGCACAACCGGCTCAACCGGCTCAACCAACAGAAATACCTTCATCAGAACAGCAAAACGTCGCAAAGAGCTAGAAAGTAGCGGGAGTCTTGATACAAGTCGCTCAGGATTTTTTATCAAATCTGATCCCTATTTTGACTGCCATTGGCCTCTTTATTGGGGCCTATCTTCTCTTATTGTGGGCCGCGTCGGTGTTGTGGGCCTACCGCGATATCCGTATGCGCAGCGATGATATCTCTGTGCAGGTATTGGCCGTGGGATTGGTCTTGTGCTTGCCTTTTATTGGCATTCCACTGCATATGATTCTGCGCCCGCGTGAGACCTTGGCCCAAAAGTATGAGCGTACGCTTGAAGAAGAATATCTGCGGCGCGATGTGGAGGACAAGTACATCTGCCCCACCTGCCAGCGCCCCATTGAGCCAGATTTTCTCTTGTGCCCCCACTGCCACACGATGCTGCGGCGCAAGTGCGGGTCGTGCTCCCGCGTGATAGACCTGACGTGGAGTATGTGCCCTTACTGCGGCAATGACGGCTCATCAACGCTCCCTGCCACCCCGTATGAGCAGTCATATGAGCAGCGCCACGGAAAAGATTCTTTTGTGTACCAAGACCATAATTAACCATAAAGAGCACATCTCAGACGAACCTAAGACGAACCTATGCACCGAGATTTTCCCATTCGCGCTCGTCCGCTTGCCATCCTCCTTGGGCTTCTATGGGGGATATTTGTGTTGATAGGGTGCGAGATTGAGGGCGGGAGTGCGCCGGTAGCCACGCCCGACGCTCCACCGCTTGCCGATGCGGCTCCCACGGCTGTTCCTCCCACGCCCACCCCGACAGATGAGCTTCGCATTGGGATGGTGAGCGAACCGACTGACCTCTTGCCCTACTACGACAACGCCATTGATGAGCAGCGGACAATGCCGGTTGTCGAGTTGCTGTTCCCTGCGCCACTGTTGCCCGTCTCCTACGAATACACCACGACTGGTACCTTAGAGCGGGTGCCGTCCTTCGCCAATGGGGACGTGGCGGTGCAAGATGTGCAGGTCTATCTCGATTCGAGCGGGGAAATCACCTCTACCGCCACCGCCAACGTAACAACAACCAAACAGATTGTGGTGACGTACCGTTGGAACCCTACGCTACGATGGTCTGATGGCATCACGGTGACGGCGGCAGACTCGGTGTTTGCCTACAACCTAGCGCGGAATGGCCTCCTTAGCGAGAAAGCCGCCCAACGCGCCCAACTCCTCGACCGCTATGAGCAGGTGGATGACCATACCACGCAAGCCTACCTCAACACAGATTTTGCTGTTCCTCCCGAAGAGCCGCCAGAGATCACCGATCCCTCCTACGTGCTGACCTACTGGACGCCTTTGCCATCGCACTTGTTGAGCGGGGCAACGATGAATGCGCTTGCCGGAACCGAGTATGCGATGGCTCCGGTGGGGTATGGACCGTATGTCGTTGCGCAGCGGGAGGAGGGGCGGATACAGTTTGTCCGCAACCCCTACTACGGCGGGACACCCCCAATGGCGGACGATGTTACCTTTGTGTTTGCCCCCACCTTCGATATGCTGCGGACTGGCGTGCTTGATGGCCGCCTCGACCTGGCTATCACCGACCACGTCAGCGCAGATCAGTTCAGTTTCCTTGCCCGTGACAAGGAAATGAAGCTGCTTGACGTTATCTATACGCCTGGGCCGGTGTGGGAGCATATCGATTTTAACCTTGACAAGCCGGTATTCCCTGATATCCGCATTCGCCGCGCTCTCATCTACGGCACCAACCGTCAAAAGATGATTGACGCACTCTTTGGCGGCCACATGTCGGTACTTCATAGCTGGATTGTGCCAGAGCATTGGGCGTCTGTGTCGGAAGAGGAGATTACCCGCTACCCTTATGACCCCGATCACGCTCGTCGGCTGCTTGAGGAGGCGGGCTTTACCGATAGCGATAACGACGGCATTCGTGAGTATGCCGCGACCAACGTCCTCACCCTCACGCTGCTCACCACCGAAAACACCCCGCTGCGAGAGCGCGTGGCAGAGATGTTCCAGCAAGATATGCAGAATATTGGTGTGGGGGTTGGCATTCAGAAGATACCCGTTGATGAGCTGTATAGCGCACAAGGCCCGCTCTTCCGGCGCGAGTTTCAGATGGTGCTCTTCTCGTGGATGGCGAACCCTGACCCAGGCGGGCTAGCGCTGTGGAGCTGCCGCGCTGTCCCCAGTGAAGAGAACAATTGGCAGGGGAATAATTTTGCGGGGTGGTGCTTCCGCGAGGCCGATAAGGCCATCCGCACGGCTGCGACCTCGCACAACCGCGAAGAGCGACGCGAGGCCTACCTCACTCAGCAGCAAGTCTTGACCCGCGAAGCGCCCTTCTTACCGCTCTTCCAACGCCCTATCGTCACGCTGCACACCACCCATCTACAAGGCTTGCAGCCAGACCCCACTGCCCCCATCACGTGGAATATTGGCGAGTGGTGGTGGAAGTAGGGCATCAGAAGTAGGGCATCAAGAGTGGCATTATTGCTAATTGGCGTCTCCCAGCTTGACGGCCTGGAAAAGCTTCATACGACCCAATACCACTGCCAGCGAGGTGAGGGTTAATAGCAGGGCGATGGCGAAAATACCGTAGATAATGAGCACCTGTTCCCACGCGATGACCGGCGCAAATGGCGGCGTGCCTGGGTGCGGGCCGACTCCGACCTGGAACAGCGGGATGACGACCTTAGCAGCAAGCAACCCAATCCCCGTCCCCGCGCCAAGCCCCGCCAATACCAAAAACACCTGCTCAATCACCAATGCAACGCCTACTTGTCGCCCTGACATCCCAAGGGCGCGCAACACCCCCATTTCAATCGCCCGACGGCGGGCGGTGATGAGTGCCGACAACAGGAAACCAAGCAGTGTTAGCCCGCCCGCAGCGATAAACCCTACCGACAATAGCCCAAACACGCCTTGTCGCCGCGGATGCATCTGCTCTTCGCGGATCATCTGTGTGGTATCAAGCGTGTTCATCACGGTGAAACCGCGTTGCCGTGCGCCAGAAACGACCGTCTCAAGCGGGGTAGACGGGTCGCGGTCGATCCAGACATCGTAGGGGTAGCGCCCGCCCATTTGGTCAAACAGATAGTCGATATTGGCCACCAAAATCGCCCCGTCCTGCGGGTAAAACCCGGGCCAGAGGTCAATCGCGGCCACAATGATAAATGACACTTGTTGACGGTCGCCGTACAGCTCTACCACCGCCGGAAGCGTATCCCCCACTTCAAAGCCCTGTTCAATCACGTCCTGGCTGACAAGAACGCCCTCTGGAGTACGTGCAAGCAGGTTCATCAGCGCCCCCAACGACTGCCCATTGCCCCACGACGGCTCAAAGCCGTTGAGCACAGTGGGAAACTCCAATCGGTCGATGGCGACCATCTGGGCGTTCTCCGTAATGCCGCCAATTTGGATGGTGGCGGGGTAATCGCCCACTCGCGTCGCGGCCTCTATACCCTCCACCTCCAAGTGGTCGGAGACGGGGATAAAGAGAAACCGCGCCTCCTCCTCGATATTTTTGCGCTCTGGCTGTTCATCTTGGCCACTCTGCTCTTCCGTGCTTTGCCCCGTCTCAATCAATTGCGTCTCTGCGCCAACGTGATAACGCATTGCCGCGTGGAGCGAGCCATCAAGCGTCGCCGCCATCGATGCGCTGAACGCTGCAAGGCTCAACGTCAGGATAAGGAGCAAAAGCGGGCCGCGGTAGGAAGCCGGTTGCCGCGCCAACGAGCGTAAGGCTATCAGCGGCGCAAGCCACGAAGGGAGGCGCGAGAGGCGGGCAAGCAGTTCAAGGGCCATCGGGATAACCCGCACCGCCACCAACCCCAATGCAAAGCAGAGAAACACCGGCACTAAGGCGGGAAGTGGGTTGCTGAGCGGGTCAGCACTCGTTGCGCCGCCAAGGCTCAACCCGCCCCCGCGTTGCATCTGGTAGATACCATAGCCGGGCGGCAGCAGCAACAGGATATCGAGGTAGAACCGTTGCCAGAAAGGCGGGCGGATGTTGCGGGCAGCTTGCTGTTGCTCATCCACCAACGTCCGCCGTGTTGCCGCCAAGGCAGGCACCACCGCCGCGCCTATCGCCAGCAGGACGGCTATCACCCCAAAGCGCACGCTCTCCCACGTCAGCGAAACGCTTAAGCCGGTCATATCGGGGGAGAGGCTGAGGAAGGAGTCGGTTCGGCCCATCAACGTGGCGAAGAATAGCCCAAGCGTTGGGCCAATCAGCAAGGCACATGCTCCCATCAGCACCCACTCAGTCACATACACGCCCAAAATATAGCCATCGTGCACGCCGCGGGTTTTTAGGAGGGCAATCTCGCCCCGCTGCCGATTGACAAGCAACGTTGCCACGAGTGAGGTGAAGTAGAAAACCAGCCCAAACACCGGCACGCTCAATACCGCAAGCTGAATGGTCAATTCACGGGCGTCGGCGCGGTATTGTTGGAGAGCGTCAATGGGGCTTTGCTCCAGTTTGAGGCCTTGTATCATCCCCGACGACTCCGCCCGCACCCGCTCAATGCGGGAGAGCATGGGCGATGCTTCCGACACGGTCACTTGTTCGCCGTGCAGCCGCACAAACCAAAGCATTTGCCCAACTTCCTGCTTCAGCGACTCGGCGACCACCGTCGTGAAGGTCTCTTCCGGCAGCAGAAACACCTCTCGAAAGGCATCCGGCTGAAAGAACCACGCTGGGTCGTTGGGGTTGATGGCATCCCACGTTGCGGCGATGTGGATGGGCAATGAGACTGTCTGCCCGCCGCTCTGGGCGACGACCGTGAACCTATCCCCCACATTGATGCCTACCCTATTCGCAAATTCCTGCATCACCATCACCTCTATCGGGTCATCGCGGGAGGAGGTGGGTGTGGGGAATGCCCCATCAAGAATGCGAATGCGGTCATCAAGCCCACTCACAAAGCCAAGCGATACATCGGTGAGCTTTTGTCTCCCCTGTTGCTGCTGGCCGTCTGTGGGGAAGTAAAGAGGCAGTTGGGCAGTGCGGGCGTGGCGGCCAACCCCCTCCAACGGCAGCGCCAACCGCTCTAGCGCTGGCCCGGAAAGGTAGGCATCTGCGGGGGCGATGCGCTCCCAATCAAGCGGCTCATTCCACGCGCCCACATAGCGGAACAACAACGAAAATGCTGAACGGCCACTCTGCTCCTCCTTCTGCGCAAGCTGCTGCTTCAACAGCCGCAAACTTGCCCCCTCAGCGTAGACGGGAATGCTCACCGAGATGGCAACCGACGCCACAAGCGCAACGAGGGCGCACAACGCAAGACTGATATTCGATTTGAGGCGCTTCACCGCCCAGGCGAGGGTCGTGGCGAAGACCGGAATGATGAGAAAGGGCGTGCGGATAACGGCACGGGTGGCGCGGGTGGCGCGATTCGCCTGCTTACTGCCCCACCACGACATCCCCCTCTTGGAGGCCTTCAGTAATTTCGACATGATCTGGTGTCTCTATCCCCGTCTTGACCGATACACGCTGTTCGCGTTCACCCTCTCGCACCACCACAAACGTCCGCCCCTCAAACGAGCGGATCGCTTCGGGCGGCAAGAGCAATACGCCTTCTTTGCGCTCAAGGACAATGCGGATTTTGGCAACCGCGCCCGGCTCAAGCGTTTGCCCCTTCGTATCGGTGATTTCAAAGCGGGTGGTGTTATCATCGCCCTGCACAATGCCGCTCCCACCAGAGCCATAGGGCGCGGGCATCCGGCGCACCACCGCGGGCATTATCACGTCAGGGCGGGAGAGCAGGTGGATCTCTGCAGGTTGGCCTTCGGCGAGCTGCCGCATCTGTTCACCGCTCAATTCGGCGGCGATCTCTAGTTGCGAAGGGTCGGCAAGCTCTATCACCGGATCAAACTCCTCTACCTGGTCGCCTTCGCGTATCTTGATGGCGAGGATTTGGCCACGCTGCGGCGCGATGATGCGGCCATTATCGACTTCTTTTTGCGCACGCTCAAGCTGACGCTCTGCCCGCTCAACCTGCTGCAGTTCGGTGTTGAAGGAGTCGGCCATCGCCTCCTCAACATCAAGTTGCGCATTGTCAATGGCTGTCTGCTCATCGTCAAACGTGATTTCTTCTGCCTCCCGAAGCGCTTCCTGCTTCTCTTCAATCACGCGCTGCTGCTGGACAATCTGCTCATTCCTGCCCTGGACAATCTCATCCAACTCGCGCTGTGCTTCTTCTACCTCACGCTCTGCCTCTTGCACTTCGTAGATTTCCTCTTCACGCGCAAGCTCTACTTCGCGTTCGGCAAGTTCTAGGCTTCGTTCAGCTTTGCGGAGGTCTTCCTCTGCCTGCTCAAAATCACGCCAATAATCTTCCTTTTCGCGGTGGTCGAGAGGCTTGTGGCGGGTTTCGGTTTCGCCGGTTTCGGGGTCAGCCGAAACGACCTCCTCCTCAATCGGGTCGGTGCCATAGCGCTCAACCCAATCCTTATCCCAATAGGCGTCGCTATATGCTTGTTGCGCTTCTTTCAAGGCTTCGGTGGCCTCAATCAGGGCATGTTCAGCATCAGTCTTGCTCTTGGAAGCGCTGTCGCGGGTCTCTTTGAGCGTACGTTGAGCCGCATTGAGTTCTTGTTGGGCGTCGTAGGTGAGATCTTCCGCGCCGCCCGGCATCATCCGGTTGAGGTCTTCGACGGCGTCCGCCAAATCCTTGCGAGCCTGCTCCACCTGATCCGCTTTGTCATCCTGTGCCTGCTGATAACTGCGTTGGGCCTGCGCAAGCGAGTTTTGTGCCCGCTGGACACGCTGCTCCTTCTGGATTTGGGCGTTTTGCAAGTCGCGTTGGGCCTGCGCGAGGCTATCTTCCGCCTCTCGCAATTCATCTATCTCGTCATCTTGAATAAGTTCGGCAAGGATGTCGCCCGCTTGCACCGTATCATCGCGCTGCACATTGACATGCTCAACCCGCCCGCTCCGCCGAAACGAGAGCTGTACCAGGTCAACCGGCGTCACGCGGCCATTGGGGTCAATCGTACGCTCAATGGTGCCGCGCTCAACCGTATAGGTCGGTCGTTCAAGTGCGGGCGCAGGGGGGAGGGGCGTGGGGGTGGGGATGGTGGTCGATTCGCCACCGCCACCGCCGCCGCACCCGCCACTGATGATGGTTACGCCAATTGCCAAGCAACACCACACACATAGTGCTGCGAATGATCTTTGTGGTCTCTGCACACGTCGGCCATGCATCTGTTCTTCGTATTGTCCTCTCATCAGGGAAGTGGTTGTTTCTGTTGGGTCTCTTCTAAATAGCCATCGTACTGCGGATCGACCCGCCGCGCGCATGTCCCAGGGGTATTGTGCGTCTCCACACACGAAATAAAGGCGATGGTTGTTTCTTGCGCTTCTGCCAACGCCTGCTCAAGCGATTGTTTGCCCTCAAGCGCATCGTTGACCGCCTCTAGGAACCAATACAGCTCACCATGCTCCTGTCGGGGAGTAACGCCACCATGCGCTTCATTCGTCTTTGTGAGCATCTCTTCGTAGATGGCCGCCAATGAGACCAATGCCGGATCGGCATGTTGTTGGTAGTCATCTGACTGCGCTACGGCGATGCGGGCTGGTACACTTGATTGGATGAGGTCGGGTTGGGTGGAGAGAAATGAGACCCATTGCCAGCATGCTTGGGGCGTTTGCGTCTCTGCGGAGAGGTAGAAGCTGCTTGAAAAAGAGATATCTCTGCCATTCAGCCCACTCCCTCCCACAGGCAACGGCCCGGCAGTCGGCTCAAACGGCTCTATCGCCACCTGCTCTGGCCGGGAACTATCGAGAATGCCGCGCCCAAAATCGAGCCACATCGCCGCCCGCCCTTCGCGGATGAGGGTGTAATAGTCATTCTCATAGCTGTCGCTTCGGCGGTAGTGGAAGCGCAACGGCGGCATAACACCATGGCGGCGGTCAAGGTCTAGATACCACCGTGTGGCCTCCACCACCGCCGGATCATCAAAGTGCGGGTGGAGGGTTGAGCCAGTGCCGGTGAAGAGTTTCCCGCCAAATTGCCGAATAAAGAACGTCAAATCTCTCTCTGGCGTGCCAAGCGGGACATAGCCATAGCGTTTGGCATTGCCCTCACCAATCGTCAATGCTTCTGCCGCCGCCAGAAACTCATCCGGCGTCCAGCCAGACTGCGGCGGCTCAATGCCCGCGGTCTCAAAGGCGGCACGGTTGTGGTAGAGCAGATTCATCCCGATCCCCAGCGGCAACCCCACCAATTTGCCATCACGGCGGTAGCTGTCCAGCACCGACGGGAAGAAATCATCTTCAGTCAGGTTGGGGTCGGCGTCGAGGAGCGGTTGGAGGTCAAGAAGCGCGGCGGCTTGCGCCTTGTCCTCCACCGGCTCAAAGGTCGTAAAGCAGTCGGCACGCTGTGCGAGGTCGATGATCGACAGCGGTTGGGTATACATCATAGTGGTCTCAATCTCGACCATCAAATCAGGGTGGTGCTGCTGAAACTCCTGCGCAAGCCGCCGCAGCTCTACCGCATTGAAATCGGACGAGAGGAATGAGAGAACGGTTGTGCCTTCGGGCGGGGTATCGGGCTTGGGCGTGGCCACGACAACCGGCCCACGCTCCTCAACCACGGTCGGGGTGAGCTGAGCAAGGGCGCGTTTTTCTTCTAGCTGCTGTTGTGCTTCGGCCACCACGCCCGCCACATCATCCTGTCCTTGGCGTATGACGTTGTTGAGCACTTCCATCATCGTGCTGGTCACAGCCGCGTCCGGGAAATTGTGGATCGGTGCGGGCCAATGCGCAATCGTCCACTGATATGCATCTACCCTTGTTTCATCCATCCCCGCCCAAAACCCAATGTCCTTTGCGAGCGATGGCCGCGCCGGAACCACCCGATTGGTGAAGGCGGGGGTTGGTTGGCCGGTGTCCAGGGGGTGGCGGGAGAGAAATTCAATCCATTGCCACGCTGCTTCTGGATGACGCGTCCCGCTGCTGATAATATAGCCGTGCACCGCCCCCATAAAGAGCGGGTTGCTGCGATTCGTTGGGTAGGGCAAAACACCCACTTCAAAGGGAAAGGAGGATGACGTTTGCCTCTCTCCTGTGTCCGGTGACGCCGATGATGCCGATGATGATGAGAGCCGCGACTCGATCAGCTCCTCATCCCACATCGCCACCCGACCCGCTCGTACCATATTCTCTGGCTGCCGGGCGGTAAGTGCTGCCTCATCCATCTCTCCCTCGGCGGGCGAGACGTAGGGCGAGAGCAATACGCCTTGCTCATACCACCTCTTGACCCGCTCAACCGCGGCAATGACCTCTGGTCGGTCAAGCTGCACCTCATCCGGCGACATGCGTAGTAGGTCGATCCCTTGTGCTTCCAACAAGGAGAAGAGTACCAGAAAACCATCGGAGGAATCAAGATACCCGTAGGTCTCAACCATATTCCCCTGGGATCGCGTTGTTTGTTCGGCAATCGCGAAGAGGTCATCCCATGTCCAGTCGTACGACGGCGTTGGGATATTGTGCTGCGCAAAGAGGTCTTTGTTATAGGCGAGAGTGCGCATATAAAAGCTGCGCGGCAATACCCACATCCCCTCCTCCGTGGAGACGTATTCCAACGTCCCCTGGTAGAAATCGTCGCGGTCGAATGTCGCATCTGCATCCATAAGCGGGGCGAGGTTCATCACCAGCCCGCTCTCGGAGATATCCCTCGTGATGCCCATAGAAGGGGCAGTATCTGCGCCGGTGACAAGCTGGCGGAATAGCTCATATTGCGAGAAGGGGTCGGTTGTGTTGGTCAAGTCCTCCAGCGGCACGAGAATGACCGAAATGCCCGGGTGCTCCTCTTCAAACTCCTCAATCAGCGGCTCATACATAGGCCGTTCGTGCTCCCACGCCGCAAACGTGATACGTACGGCATCACGGCGCTCGCCCTCGCCGCACGTGGTCGCAAGTAGGGCAAGAAGGAGCAGCAGCGTGATTCTTGTTCCGAAACTGGTACGCATAGTGTCGTCTTTCTAACCTAATTTATCCTCAACTGACCTCCTATTGTACAACCAACACAACGCAATCTTGTGCGATTCGCATCTTGTTGCTATCATGAGGGGGCATGGGGATGATTCAGTGCATAATCTGCTCCCGTTTGGATATCGTTTGAGCCGCACAAGAACACACACAAGCAGGAAAATCACGCATGACAAACCAAATGATAGACGATTTATTTACTCGTGGTGTTGCCGAAGTCATTATTGAGTCCGAATTGCGCGAACGGGTGGAGCGCGGCGACAAACTCCGCCTCAAGCAGGGGTTTGACCCCAGCCGCCCCGATATGCATATCGGCCATGCCGTCGGGCTGCGGAAGTTGCGTAAATTCCAAGAGTTGGGCCATACGGTGGTGCTGATTGTCGGCGATTGGACGGCTCAAATCGGCGATCCGAGTGGCCGCGATGAGACTCGCCCACGGCTCACCGCCGACATCGTCAAGCAAAACGCCCAAACCTATATGGAGCAGTTTTTCCGCATTGTTGACCGCTCGCAGACAGAAGTGCGCTGGCAAAGCGAATGGTTTGGCACCTTCACGCTTGAGAATGCGCTTGAGTTGGCGGGGCGCTTTACGTTGGCGCAGATGCTGGCTCACGAAACCTTCCGCAAGCGGTATGAAGAAGGCGCGGCATTGACGATCCTTGAGCTGATGTACCCCATGCTGCAGGCCTATGACTCGGTCGCCATCAACGCGGATGTGGAGTTTGGCGGCACAGATCAGAAGTTTAACAACCTTGCAGGCCGCGAATTGATGTCGCAGATGGGCATGACCCCCCAACACGTCCTCCTCCTGCCGCTGATTTTGGGCACGGATGGCCGCAAAATGGGCAAATCGTTCGACAATACGGTCGATATTCTTATGCCGCCGCCCGAAATGTATGGCAGAATTATGTCTATGAGCGACGATGTGCTGCCACTCTACTTCGAAGTGCTGACCGATGTCCCAACGCCGGAGCTGGTGGAGATGCGGCAATCCCTTGACAATGGCACAACCAACCCCCGTGACCTCAAAATGCGCTTAGCCCGCGACATCGTGAGCCAATTTCACAGCGAAGCCGATGCACAAGCCGCAGAAGACAGTTTTGTGCGTCAATTTGTGCGCCGTGAACTCCCGGAAGATATCCCCTCCTTTGAAGTCACCCAGCCGACCTCCATCGTCGATGTGTTGGCGCAATCAGGGCTTGCCAAGAGCAAGGGCGAGGCCCGCAGGCTCATCGACGGCGGTGGCGTGCGGGTGGCGGGCGAGAAAGTGACCAACTACGATACCATGATAACGCCTCACGCCGATGTGGTCATCCAGGTGGGGCGGCGGCGGTTCATCCACGTTCAGTAGCGAGCTTCTATGGACGAGAACGTTCAGCAGGATCACGTTCAGCGCGATCCGCATCTGGTAACACAACTCACCAAGCTCTACCGCATCCTCCAGCTCGAAACCCAGCGCCGCTATGATGACAAAGCGGTGTTTGGAGGCTTGCAGCGCTTTCTGGAGGTGTGGCAGCAAGACCTCAACCACGCCCCGTCGCCAGAGATCCAACGCATTATCACCGCGCTGGAAGGCTATGCAGAGCAAAAAACCAAAGAACGGCAAACCCGCATTGACGAGGCGTTGACAGCAGCAAAGACACTCCTTGGCGGCGAACCACCCCGTAGCAAACCCGCTCCTCCCCGCTCCAACGGCAAAAAACCACGGTCGGAGGGGGGGCAGGTGGTGCAAACAACTATGCAGTCAGCGATCTCGGAACCGATCTCGGAAGCAATCTCAGAACCGTCAGAGGTGTCGTCAAACGTGTCGTCAGATGTGTCGTCGGAGGTGTCGTCAGAACGACCGCCATCAAGCTCGCCATCGCCGCAAACCGCATCACAATCACCGTCACGCTCAACATCAGAGCCAACGACAGCAGAGTCACAAGGAAATTCACAAGGAGAGCCATCAAAACAACCCACCTCACAACCCGCTTCGACCCCCATAGAGCCATCCTACCCCATTCACGACACGCCCCTCCCCCAAGCTCCCGCTTCGCTCACCCCCCTGGCTTTGGAGACGCCGCTCTCTGAGATTGACCTGTTCAGCAAGAGAGATGTGCAGGCATTTCGCCGGTTGGGCGTCAAGACGGTGGAGGATATGCTCTACCACGTCCCGCACCGCTACGATAACTATGCCACGCACAAGAAGATTATTGGCCTGCAGCCGGGGCAGATTGAGACCGTCGTGGTGGAGATAGTCGGGGCGCGTACTTTCCCAATCAAGCGCTCCAAACAGGTTATGGGCATAGAGGTGCAGGTGGGCGATGATACGGGCATTATGAAGGTCGTCTTCTTCGGCAATAAGTGGATGCTGAGGCAGTTCACCACGGGCCGCAAAATCGTGTTGAGTGGCAAGGTCACCCTGATGCAAGGCGTCATCCAGATGAACAAACCCAGTTGGGAGCCATATCAGGAAGATGAAATGCTCAACACGGGCCGCATTGTGCCGGTACACCCGCTCACCAAGGGCCTCCAAGACCGCAATGCCCGCAAACTCATCAAGAAGGTGATCGACCGTGCCACGCCCGCTATGGCCGATTTCCTGCCCGACTCGGTGCGGGAACGGGTTAATCTGCTCCCGCTGGGCACCGCCATCTTGCAGATACACTTTCCCCAAGATCAGGGCATGCTGCATCATGCACGGCGGCGGTTGGGGTTTGATGAGTTCTTTTGCATTCAGATGGGGGTGTTGCAACGGCGGCTGCATTGGCAGGCAGAGTTGGGCGCGGCGATAACCATCTCCGAAGAGGTGCACAACGACCTCCTCTCGCACCTCCCCTTCCGCCTGACCAACGCCCAAGAACGTGCATTGCAAGAGTTGTTCAGCGATATGAAGCAGTCTATCCCGATGGCGCGCCTCTTGCAGGGTGATGTGGGGAGTGGGAAGACGGTCGTTGCCGCGGCGGTATTGGCCCAAACCGTCGCCAATGGGATGCAAGGCGCGTTGATGGCCCCAACGGAGATTTTGGCAGAACAGCACTACCAAGGGCTACGTAGCCTCTTGCGCAAGGTACGCATCCCCCGCCGCGTCCAGCAGAATACCAGCGATATGGCGAATGACGATCAGGAGCAGCAGCAGCATCAGTGGAAGGCGGAGATGGATGATGCTGACCGCGCCCGTCTGGAAGAGATAAAACGGCTCTTGGGGATGACCGTTGAGGACGATATGGAGGGCGAGGGCATACGGGTGGCGCTGCTAACCGGCAGCCTCGGCAAGCGAGACCGCAGGAAGGTCTTAGATGGCGTGGCGAAGGGCGAAATCGACTTGGTAATCGGCACGCACGCCCTCATCACAGAAGATGTGTATTACCATAGTTTGGGGCTTGTCTGCATCGATGAACAGCACCGTTTCGGGGTAGAACAGCGCGAGCGGTTGAAGCAGAAGGGAATGAACCCCCACCTGCTCGTCATGACCGCCACACCCATCCCCCGCACCCTCACCCTGACCATCTATGGCGACCTCAATACCTCGATCCTTGATGAGCTACCCCCCGGACGACAGCAAATACGGACGCGGGTGGTCAGCAAAGAACAACGTCCGCTCGTCTACAAGCACATCCGGCAAGAGGTGGAGAAAGGACGGCAGATCTTCGTTATCTGTCCGTTGGTGGAGGAGAGCGAAAAGCTTGACCTGCCTTCGGCGGAAGAGATGCACGAATATTTGCAGAAAGAGATTTTCCCGTCGCTGCAGATTGGGTTGATACACGGCAGAATCCTCCCCCGCGAAAAAGATGAGACGATGCGGGCATTTCATGCGGGCGAATACCATATCTTGGTGGCGACCTCGGTCGTCGAAGTGGGGATAGATGTGCCCAATGCCACGACCATCGTCATAGAGGGCGCAGAGCGGTTTGGGCTGTCGCAGCTACACCAATTTCGGGGGCGGGTGGGGCGCGGTCAGCATCAAAGCTATTGCGTGTTGGTGAGCAACCACACGACCGATGAAACAAATCAACGACTGGAAGCTATGGAACAAAGCAGTAATGGGTTTGAACTGGCAGAAATAGATCTTCAGTTGCGGGGGCCGGGGGAGTTCTTTGGCAAGCGGCAAAGCGGCACGCCGGACTTGAAAGTCGCCCGCCTCGCCGACACTCACCTGCTCACATGTGCACGACAGGAGGCCGAACGAGTGCTGCAGGATGACCCCTCGCTTGGCCGTCCTGAGCACCAGCGATTGAAGCAACACGTACACCATTTTTGGGAACATGCGGAAGGGGCAAGTTAGCTCGTGGCTATTTACGAAATCAAAGCAACAACGGTCATCACGGCATCTCCAGACCATGTGTGGGCTGTGCTAGACAACATTCACGGCTGGCGCAGCTGGATGCCGTCAACCAAGAACATCCACATCGACCTGATGACCCCCGGATCCCCGCGGTTGGGCTACCGCTTTCGGTTGCGGGGCAAGATCACCTATGCAGTGATGGAAATCATTGAGTTTCATCAGCTTGAACGGTCTACCAAATTCCAGCTCAACATCCCGCCGCTCAATGGCACAAACCGATGTGTATTGGTGCCGCTTGGCGATGGCCGCCACCGGCTAGAGCGGGTGGATCAGATCCATCTACCGGGGCCGGTCGTGCGGTTCTTAGACTCGACGCAGCGAGAGCGGTTTGAGAAGCTGGCGGCGGAGTTTTTGCTCTCGCTGAAGCGCGCAGTAGACCAAGAAGCTCGCCAAGACGCCAATTACATGGCCAAACGCGCTCAGGAAAATCATCAAGAAGCCCACCCAGAGCATGAACACGTAGCGACATACCGCAGCAGCCAAGAGGATAGCCATGGAACTGACGCCGAACCAGCCGATACCGCCAATACCCACGTCCACATCCGAAGCGAATCAAACCCGTGAGCCGGAACCAATAGCTCCCCCTGTCCCTGCCGATCCTCCAGCCTCCGCTCTGCCCGTGGAAGAGCAAGAGGAGGATGAGGATGAGGGGCCAGAGGGGCAGGATGACGAACACGATGGGGTGCAAGATGTGGTTGCATGGATACAGCGGGCGGGGCTTGAAGAACCGGCGCTGTTTGCCCTCACCCTGTTCCAGCCACTGGCGTTTATCGGCAGCCAGATGGCGTTGTTTGCTCACCCGTTTCTCCGCGGGAGCCGGGGCGAACACTACCTATTGCCCTTTACAGAGGAGCGCGGGTGGGAAGAACTTTATACTATCCTTCGTCATAGATAACTGTGGTACAATAGCGGTGCTATTCGCATGAATGCTAGAAAGAGAGTGAGGCCTATATGCGTATAGGGATCTTAACCGGTGGCGGTGACGTGCCAGGATTGAACCCATGCATTAAGGCGGTGGTCAACCGCGCAGAAGAGAATGGCTGGGAAGTCGTTGGTATTCGCCGCGGATGGGGGGGGTTGCTCAACTACAACCCCGACGACGACCCAACCTCACAACAAGAATGGATTCAACCGCTCAACCGCCAAGTCGTTCGGACGATTGATCGCCACGGTGGTACCCATCTCCACACGTCGCGCACCAACCCACAAAAAGTACGCCCGCAAGATATTCCTGCGTTCTTGAAGGACAAATATCCCTTCGAGGAAGGCCAAAAGACGGTCGATTGTACAGACCACGTGCTCCGCGTTTTGGAACACCTGGGTATCGGTATGCTCATTCCTATTGGTGGCGATGATACGCTGTCCTACGCCGCCCGGCTCAAGCTTGAAGGGTTCCGGGTTGTCGCTGTCCCCAAGACGATGGACAACGACGTGTATGGAACAGACTACTGCATTGGGTTCAGCACAGCGGTCACCCGCAGTGTCGAATTTATCCATGCCCTGCGAACACCAACAGGAAGCCACGAGCGTATCGCGGTTATCGAACTGTTTGGGCGCAACAGCGGCGAGACGGCGCTGATCTCTGCCTACCTTGCGGATAGCGACCGGGCCGCGATTAGCGAAGTTCCCTTTGATATCGAGAAAATGGCCCAATATCTGGTCGAAGACCGCAAGCGCAACCCCAGCAACTATGCCGTATTGGTCGTCTCCGAAGGCGCAAGCATGCTTGGTGGCCAAATCATTGAGTATGGCCAAGAAGATGCCTATGGCCACAAAAAACTCGGTGGCGTTGGGCTAGCGGTTGGCGAAGCGCTTAAGGAGCTTACCGGCGTGCCGGTTGTCAACCAACAGGTGGCCTACCTGATGCGGGCAGGCGCACCCGACTCGTTGGATCGCATGGTGGCAACGTCATTTGGCAACCTCGCCATTCAGCAGATCGAAAAGGGGCATATGGGGCAAATGGTGGCCCTGCAAAATGGTGTCTACACGACCGTGCCCGTTGACACCTGCATCACCGGAACCAAGCGGGTAGATGTGAACGAGCTTTATGATGCTGAGAAGTATCGACCGAAGATGTCGCACTTACTTGGCAAGCCGATGTTCCTCTACTAAGCGACAAAGCGACGCTTTTTGCAACATTTTTGCAACATTTTTGCAACATTCCTTGCAACATTCCTTGCACCCGTTGCACCCAATGCAACCTTTCTCTCGTATTGAGCGTCTCTTTCAATAGAAGGTGGCGCTCAATGTGGTTTTTGGCCCAGAGAAATGCGCCATTTCATTTCCCGAATGTCTAGGCGAGAAAAGAGCTAGAAAACGGACGGGACTTTCCGACTATAGACGTTCGGACAAAATCTGGGTATAATGTCTAGTACAGTACTTGCTTGTCAGACTCTACGCATCCTTGATTGTTCGCAGATTCGCTGGTGAGTCAGAAGGCAAAGGGGCCTCCACTCCATATGTTGTGCCTACACGTGCGCTACCAGTGTCATAACACGGGGCGAACACCAAGGGAAAGGAAAAACCCATGAACACGCTATTGTTTCTCACACTGTTGCTGGTGATTCTCCCCATGCTTGTTCTTGCTGCGGCTCCTCGCCAACGGGCTATGGTGCCGGTTGTGGTGCGAAGCAGAACCGGAGCGCGGCGGGTCATCAACCGCTCCTACCGCTAACCTACACAAAGGAACGTGCCAACAAATAGACATGTTGCCGTCCCCTATCATAAGCATTGACCCCGTTCTGGCCAGGACGCGCTTGCTCTTGGTGCTGTGTCCTTTGCCGCAACGATAGCACATCCACAAATATCGTACACGTCGTACACGTGTTTATTTTGATGTTTGTTTGATAGATTTTGATAGATGATGATGCAGTTTATTATCTGCATCTTGCAGATGATTAATATACCTTTCCCGCAAGGCCTCCGTTCCCCCTTGGAGTGGAGGCTTTGTCTATCTTTATTAGCTGAGGAATGTTGTGGAAGAGACGCTCTACGACCAACCCCTCCCCGGCCTTGAAGCCCTTGTCTGCTCCTATGGGCAGCCTGCTTTTCGTGCCAAGCAGCTCTACCGCCATCTCTACGTCAATCTTACTCCCGCCATCGCCGAGATGACCGACTTGCCACGTGCCTTCCGCGACCAGCTCCACACAGATGTGCGGCTTAGTGGGCTTACATGCACCCGTCTGCAACAAAGCGAGGACGGCATGACCCAAAAAGCGCTCTTTACCCTGCTAGATGGGGTGACGATTGAGACCGTCTTGATGGGCTACCACGACCGCTCAACCGTTTGTGTCTCAACGCAGGCGGGCTGCGCGATGGGGTGTACCTTCTGCGCAACGGGGTCGTTGGGCCTCCAACGCAACCTGACCACCGGCGAGATGATCCAGCAGGTTGTGTGGGCGGCTCAGACTATCAAAGCGCACAACGCCGCCAACCCCGCTCACCCGCTCTCCCCCTCGCTCAACGTCGTCTTTATGGGGATGGGCGAGCCTTTTGCGAATTACGAACAGTGGTGGCAGGCGGTTGAGCGGCTGCACGACCCCAAAGGGATGAATATGGGGGCGCGCAAGATGACCGTCTCTACGGTGGGGGTGGTGCCAGGCATTGAGCGGCTGACCTATGAAGCTCTCCCGATTAACCTCGCCATCTCGCTGCACGCTCCCAACGACGAGATGCGGACACAACTTGTGCCGCTTAACCAACGCTACCCCATCGCCGCCATCCTTGAGGCTGCACAAGCATATACGTCCCACACCGGACGACGGGTGTCATTTGAGTATGTCCTCATTCAAGGCTACAACGACCAGCCCGCACACGCCGAAGAACTTGCCCGTACGCTCCGCAGTATGGCGGTGGCCAAACAGACATTGCTCTTCCACATCAACCTCATCCCCTGGAACCCCATCCCTGGCCAGACCCTCCACCGCTCTCACCAACAGCAAGCGCTCGCATTTCAAGAGATTGTCACCCGTCACCACATCGCTTGCAGCATCCGCGTGGAGCGCGGAACCGAAATCGCCGCCGCATGTGGGCAGTTGGCGGGCGGAGGTGGGGGGGAGATGACGTATCTTTGACGCATCTTTGACGCACCTTAAAGGTGCTTCTCCCACGCCAAACTTGCAAAAGCGGCACCATACCACGATAATAGAGAGACGCACATGTACCAATAATGAGGTAAGGCACCCTCGATTGTGGTGAATTTCTCATTTGCATGGTGTTCCATAGTGGCAAAAAATATTTTGAGTATTTTTGAGCATTATGGTGGTAGTTGGCCATCAACGGGGCCAACGATAGTACTCAGAAGAGGAGTTTTATGTGGAAGTGATACGCGAACGATATGTGCGACAGTTGGATATGCTGCGGGAGGAGCTTCTGCGTCTTGGCAGCATCGTTGAACATGCACTGGATCAATCGATCAAGTGCCTTGAGACGTGGGATAGTGCACTGGCTGAAAAAATCATCAAAGATGACGTTGAAATCGACGAAGCACGTAATCATCTTGAGGAGAAGGTCATCAGCATCATTGCAACTCAACAGCCAGTTGCCAGCGACCTCCGTCTCCTCGGCAGCGTCTTTGCCATCTCCACCGAGCTTGAGCGCATAGGCGATTATGCGGCGAGCATTGCGCGGCGGCAGCGGCGGGTCTCTCACCGCCCTATGCTGGTCACTCCTCCAGCGGCGCTGCCAGAGATGGCCACCCACGCACAAAAGATGTTGTCTATGAGCCTTGACGCATTTCTCCGCCAAGATGTGCAGATGGCACACGATCTCGGCGAATATGACGAGAAGGTCGATGAGCTTGAGGACAAACTGCGCGATGAATTGATCGCCCTCGCCATCGAAGAACCACAGCGGTTTGAGGCAGTTATCGATCTCCTCGACGTTGTCCACGCATTGGAGCGCGTTGCCGACCGTTCGACCAACATCGCCGAACGCATCATCTACCTGGAAACCAACATCATGAAGGAGATCAACCCGTAGCGGGCAGATTGGGGTTGAGAGCGGCCAGACGGGCACGGGCGCGACAAGGAACTATCTGTGTACCCACCAGAAGACCACGAGCATACCAATGTCCATGAGAGCTATGAGAGCTATGAGAGCCATGAGAGTGAACATGATCCATTTCCGCCCTCGCCGGAAGATGAGGTCACGGTTCCTATCAGCAGCGACACCCTTCTCCTCATTGGTACCCTTCTTTTCTTGATCGTTGCTGTCGCGGTCACGTTCTTTGTTTCGTCTATGTCGCAGCCTCAGCAGGTGGCGGAGGGGACGCCTACCACAACCGGCGTCCCTCTTACCACCACTGCTGACACAGGTGATGGTACCAGCGTTGCCCAACTGCCCACCCCCACCGTCGGGCAAACAACCATACCGACGGTGGAAGAGCCAACCATGACGCCAACAACCTTGTCTACCCCCACCTCTCAATCTTCCTCTCCCGGGTCGGACGGAAGCCCTACCGCCAACAATACCCCAACGAGCGCTTCTGGCATACCCTCAGGGCCAACCAGTCAGCCGCCTTACCCGGGGCCAGGTGGCCCCAATAACGGTGGCAATCAGCAACCAAGTGGAACAATAACCACAACCACTACAACGGGCACCACAACGGCCTTTACAGGTACGATTATACCCACATTTGAGCCAACCCGCTCCACACCAACGGCAACATCAACGCCGCAGCCCACTGACACACCGCAACCCACCAATACACCACAACCCACCAATACACCACAACCCACCAATACGCCTGAACCGACTGATACGCCACAGCCCACTGACACACCGGAGCCGACCAATACTCCCGAACCAACCGAAACTCCCATCCCGACAGATACGCCAACACCGGAGCCGACTATCCCCCCTGTCCATGTAGTGAGCGAAAACACCCAGTGGACAAGCGCAGAAGGGGTTATTGTGATTGATAAGCCGGTGCGGATTACCTCAGGATCGACGTTGGTCATTGAGCCGGGAACCGAAGTCCAGCTTGGGTGGGGGGTTCCCATCTATGTGGAAGGCGGGCAACTCCAAGCTATCGGCACCCCTGATCAGCCCGTCCGGCTAGTCAGCCACGCGGGACGGCGGTGGGATGGCATCTATGGAGGGCCAGGGAGTGTCGTGGTGCTTGAAAATGCAGAAGTCAATCAGGCGGGGGCAAGCGGGACAATCTTGCACAGCGAGCGAGGCGAAGTAATCATCCGGGGGACGCGGTTCCGGGATAATGGCGGGACGATTTTGACGCAAGATAGCAAGGTTGAGGTGCGCGATAGCGAAATAGCAGGCAACGATATGCCGTACGGAGGCGCTCTCAACATCGAAACCAAGCATGAAGGCAATATCGTGACGCTGACCAACAACCGGATTGGCGGCAACCGGCTTGCGGAAGGCGGATCGGGCATCAATATTGTCCACGACACCAACTTTGGGACGTTAGTGCTCGATATCCAGCGCAATTTGGTACTTGGCTCGCCGCAGGATGGCCCCAACCTCCTCATCAATACGAAAGGCAATATCAACGGAAAGATTTCGTGCAACAGCCTTGCAGGGGCATCGCTTGGGTTGAGCCTCCGCACCGACACATCACAGGTTCCCGAGTTCAATTTGCAGGTATTTGACAACCTCATTGACGAACATGTGCCGCCGATTATTCCAGAATACCTGAAATACGGCATTGGGCGGGGCGCGGTAAGTGATATTATGCTTGATATGCGCAATAATTGGTGGGGAGATCCATCTGGCCCCTACCACCCCGAACAAAACCCGCAAGGACGTGGCGAATCGGCTGGAAGCAATGTCACATTTGAGCCGTGGCTCGATGAACGACCGTCGTGTGTGCCGCTCCCATAGCCCCTTCGCTCCGACGCTGTATAGTAAAGAGAGCGGGCTGCAGCAAGGGGGGAAAATAGGTGTCATATACCGCACTGACGAAAGTCAGGCGGCTTGTCCCTGGTGCGACGGCAGAGCCGTCTCCGAGACAATAGGCGGTATGACAGC
>CAZGLO010000023.1:0-46560 GCA_964526735.1 uncultured Chloroflexaceae bacterium
CATCCCAGGCGTGAACGCGCTGGGCTTTCGCACCTAAAGGCGAGCATCTGTAAAAAAACAGACAAAAAAACTACATAATCTCCCCTGAATAGGACTGTACCTCTTGATGATGTTGGATTACAATAGTCACAACCAGACAAGAAATTCAAGGCCGAGGACACTATGGGAAGAAATCCAATGCACACATCAGGGGCTACCGTCCTTGTCATTGATGATACTCATGAAAACCTACGCCTCTTGGCAGAAGTACTCAAAGAGCAGGGATATAAAGTACGGCTGGCTCCCAGCGGTCATTTGGGGATCATCTCGGCACGCACCGAACTCCCCAATATCATTCTCCTTGACATCGCGATGCCCGATATGGACGGATACGAGGTGTGTCGCCGTCTTAAGCAAGACCAGTGTACCGCTTCTATCCCCATTATTTTTGTGAGTGCCCTTGGAGAAGGGGTCAACAAAGCAGAGGCCTTCCGAACAGGGGGGGCAGACTATATCACGCGGCCATTCCAGGTTGAGGAAATGATCGCGCGGCTCGAAAACCAGATCACGCTCCAACAAACCCGCCAAGAACTCGAACGTAGCGAGGCTCGCTACCGGGCGGTGGTTGAAGATCAAACGGAACTTATCTGCCGTATTCTCCCCGACGGCACGATTACCTTTGTCAATGAAACATTTCGCCATTACTTTAGCAGGGGTCAGGAAGAGTTAGTTGGCCGCAACATCTTGTCGATTGTCGCTGGCCAAGTCATCCCCCTCCCCAGCCAAGTCGCCACCCCATACACCCCAGAACGCCCATTCATCAACACCGAAGAGCAATCTATCGACCCGCGTGGCAACCCACATTGGCTGCAATGGACGACCAGAGCCATCTTCAACGAGCACGACAAGATAGCAGAGCTGCAGATCGTCGGGCGCGACACCACTGAACGCAAAACGATGGAGAAAGCATTGAAGGAGGCAGAGCGGTTCACGCGCTCTATCCTCAACTCGCTCTCTGACCACATCGCCGTCCTTGATGAGACGGGCAATATTATCACCGTCAATGAGGCGTGGATGAACTTCGCCCGCGGCAAGGTTTCAACCACCCAACGCATTGCCGAAGGGGCCAACTATCTGAGTGTGTGCGACCAATCGGCCGGAGAGAACTCCAAAGAAGCATTCCCCTTTGGCAAGGCTATTCGGCAGGTCATTGCAGGCGAACGCAACCAAATCTTGATCGAATACCCCTGCCACGAGCCGAACGGCAAACAACAATGGTTTATGGGGCGGGTCACGCGGTTGCTCAAGGAGGGGCCAACGCGGGTCGTGGTTGCCCATACCAATATCACTGCGATGAAGCGCGTCGAGGAGGAATTGCAACAGGCATGGCGGGCCGCCGAGGCCGCCGCGCGCGCCAAATCGGAGTTTCTCGCCAACATGAGCCACGAAGTCCGCACCCCGCTCAATGCCATCATCGGGATGACGAGCATCTTGCTGGATACCAACCTCTCCCGCGACCAGTATGACTGCGTTGAGACGATACGTACCAGCAGCGAAGCGCTCCTCACCCTGGTGAACGACATTCTTGACTTCTCCAAGATTGAGACGGGTAAGCTCAAGCTCAGCAAGCATAGCCTCAATATCCGTTCATGCATTGAAGAAACCTTCGATCTGCTCTCTCCCAAGGCCAATGAGAAGAAGATCGACATGGCCTACCAGATCGACCCCAATACCCCAACCGAATTTATTGGCGATTCGGCGCGGGTGCGGCAAATCCTCATCAATCTGCTGAGCAATGCGGTCAAGTTTACGGAGACGGGGGAGGTGGTGGTGTCAGTCGCCACCGCCACGATGCCACCGCCAGTTATATCAGGTGACCACGATGAACCATCGCGCACCACCCGCCATATGCTGCAGATCAGTGTCAAAGATACGGGCATTGGTATTCCCGAAAGCCACGTCGACCGCTTGTTCACCCCCTTCAGCCAGGCCGACGCCTCTATGACACGGCGGCACGGCGGGACAGGCCTTGGCTTGGTTATCTGCAAACGGCTCGTTGAGATGATGGACGGCAGTATATGGGTGGAGAGCGAGCACGGTACGGGGTCTACCTTCCACTTTACGATTACCCTCGACACCAACCGCAAACACGATGAAACTGAACCGCCAAGCTACCTCGTCAAGCAGCAGTCGCACCTTCAAGGCAAGCACATCCTCATCGTGAAGAACGAGTCTGCCACCCGCGACGTGTTGGGCCAGTGGATCAGCGAGTGGGGGATGATTCCGCACATGATGGCATCGGGGCAAGAGACGCTCAAAGAGCTGCACGAAGGCCGAGCCTTTGATGCCATCCTCCTCGACGTGGCGACGGAGGATATGGACGGGATGAAGATTGCGCAGGCGATCCGGTCGTGCGCGGCGGGCAGACATTTGCCCATTGTCTTGATGGTCTTCACGCGGGGCTGGGCCGAAGTCGCCCAAACCAGCGACGTGCGCTTTACGAGCACCCTCATCAAGCCGGTCAAGCTTCCCCACCTCTACAACGCCATCGCGACGCCTTTCCGCAAGCCCACCACCAAACCGCTCAACCTCCCCAAGCGCCGCCCCCACACCATGATCGACACCCACCTGGGAGAAGCAAATCCCCTGCGTATCCTCCTGGCAGAGGACAATGCAATGAACCAAAAAGTCGCGCTGCGGCTGTTGGAGCGGATGGGATATCAGGCGGATGTGGCGGCAAATGGCCTTGAAGCGATCAATGCGATCAAGCATCAGCACTACGACGTGATATTGATGGACGTGCAAATGCCGGAAATGGACGGGATAGAGGCCACCCAGCGCATCCGTGAGACTATCACCAACGAAGACCAACCCCATATCATCGCCATGACGGCCCACGCGATGGAAGGCGACCGTGAGTGGTGTCTATCAGCCGGTATGAACGACTATGTGAGCAAGCCAGTACAAGTGCGCGAACTGATGGAAGCGCTCAAGAAAGCAGGCAGCAAGTAGCCTCATAAGCCTGATATACGAAGCAAAGCGACCAATAGCGACCAATAAGCGACCAATGCACAACCCAAGATATCCCTACCCTTCCCACGCCGTCTCACGGATACACGAGAAGATGAAAGAGGTAAGAGCATGTATAGCACAGATACCCAGGTACCCGCTCACCTGGTCGAGAAGTGGCAAACAGCGATCAACCTGATGGCAGAGCTGTATGAGGTACCGGCTGGCCTTATCATGCGGGTGCACTCAGAGGAGATAGAGGTCTTTATTTCCAGCCAGAGCGGCGATACCAACTCCGATGCCAACCCCTACATCGCTGGTGAACGGGCGTCGCTCCAGACGGGCCTCTACTGTGAGACGGTGATGGCAAACCGCGACCAGCTGCATATCCCCAACGCCTACGAAGACCCGGAGTGGGATCACAACCCCGATATTGAGCTGAATATGATCAGCTATCTTGGCGTGCCGATTGAGTGGCCAACCGGCGAGATCTTTGGGACGGTGTGTGTGCTCGATTCAAAGACTCGTCACTTTAACAAGACCTACAAGCAGGTTATCTGGCAGTTTAAAGAGATCATCGATGGCGATTTGCGGTCGCTTGCCGAGCTTACCTACCGCGCCCGCATCGAGGAGGAGCTACGCGCCGCCAAAGAAAACGCCGAACAGGCCAATCGCGCTAAGAGCACCTTTCTTGCCAACATGAGCCACGAACTGCGCACGCCACTGAATGCCATCTTGGGGTTTACCCACCTGCTGTGCCGAACGCAGGAGATAAATCCGAAGCAGCGGGAGTATTTGGGCATTATCCAGCATAGCGGTGAACACTTGCTTGGCCTCATCAACAACGTCCTCGACCTCTCCAAGATCGAGGCGGGACGCACGACCCTCAACAAAGCCACGATTGACCTGCCTCAAATGCTTGAGGAGCTGGAAGATATGTTTCAGATGCAGGCAGAGGACAAACACAACACTCTTCTTTTTCCCTCCCCCGCCGATCTCCCCCAATATATCCACACCGATGAGCTGAAACTGAAGCAAATCTTCATCAATCTCATCAGCAATGCGGCAAAATTCACCAACGAGGGTACTATTACGGTGCGGGTGCGGGCTTTCCACAGTACGGGGGATAGTTCCAACCTTCCCGACCGCTTGTACGTAGAGGTGGAGGATAGTGGCCCCGGCATTGCCCCCAACGAGCTTGCGATGCTCTTCCAGCCCTTTGTCCAAACCAATACCGGCCAACAGCTTTGTGAAGGGTCAGGGCTTGGCTTGACTATCAGTAGGGAGTTTGTGCGGCTGTTGGGGGGCGAAATGGAGGTGCGCAGCGAGGTGGGGCAGGGGACATGCTTCTCCTTCACGATTGCTTTTGAGCCAATTATTGCCGATGAACAGCCAACAAGAAGCTCGATCTACAACCGCATTATCGGGTTGGCTCCCGACCAGCCAGAATACCGCATTCTCGTGGTAGATGACCGCTGGACAAATCGCCACCTCCTTGGCCAGTTGCTCTCTTCCGTTGGGTTTGCGGTGCAAGAGGCAGGGAATGGGCAGGAGGCTATCGACATATGGGAGCATTGGGAGCCGCATCTCATCTGGATGGATATGCGAATGCCCGTTCTTGATGGCTATGCCGCCACCAAACATATCAAGGGTTCTACGAAGGGGCAGGCAACCGCCATCATCGCCTTGACCGCAAGCGCCCTCGAAGAGGATCGGACAGTTATCCTCTCCAACGGCTGCGATGGCTTTGTGCGCAAGCCGTTCAAGGAGCAGGAGATCTTTGAGACCATCCAAGCGCATCTTGGCGTGCGATATCTCTACAAAGATGAAGAGGATAGTGGTTACTCAGCCAAAACCGCCACATCATCGACCGAGGTCAGTGCCGAAACACTTGCTCTCCTTCCCTCTCACATCCTGCAAGAGCTAGAAAAAGCGATCCTCATGACTGACCCCGATCTCATCGAAGCGACTGCAACCCACATTCGCCAAGAACACAATCACGCACTTGGCACGGGTATCCTCACCCTTGCCCAAAACTTTGCCTATTCCAAGCTTCTCTCCCTCATTAAGGAGACACGAGAACGCAAATAACCGCTTCTCCGCCCCTCTCTCGCAATCCATATTTCCTAGACAACAGCCTCTCTGCTTCCTTATGGCACAATGCTTGTGGGCGAGAGGCTGTCTTGTGCTCATGTACTATGAGACGCAAGTTGATATTCGTGCTACACTCTTTTTAGGACTCTTTGTAACTATGTGTCGGACATGCGAGAAGATACAGATCATTGGGTGTGATTAAGGTGTGATTACATATTGAGAGCAATATGATTTATGGCGATAGAACATACTGAGCGAAATAATAATATTGAGCAGGAATTGCAGCGCTCACTCTCGTTACTGCGCGCAACAATCGACTCTACTCCCGACGGGATACTTGTGGGCGACAATGAGGGTGAGCTGGTGGTCTTCAACCGCTCCTTTGAGCAGCTATGGGGGTTGCCCACGGGGTGGGAGAACCTCCCCACTCGTGAGCAGCGGTTGGGCTTGGTGCTCAGCAAGCTGTGCGAGCCAGAGCGGTTTTTACACTGGTTTGTTGAGCTATCTCGCCACCCAGAGGTACCCGCCCACAACGAGTTTTTCCTCAGCGACGGCCGTATTATCGAGTGTTCGACCTCTCCCTACTGGCTAGACGGGCATGTCTCTGGCCGCATTTGGCTCTACCGCGATGTCACCGAACGGATGCACGCTGACCAAGAACTGCGTTCAAGCCGCGCCCGGCTCAAGGCGATCTTCGACAACGCGGCGGTGGGGATCTGTGTGCTGGACGCCAACGGCTGCTATTTGCAGGTAAATGACTACTTGGCCGAACTCTTGGGCTATACGGTGGGCGAATTAGTCGGCACCGATTCGCTGAACGTGGCACACGAAGAAGATATCGAGGCGACAAAAAACCGATTTCAGCAGATCATTTCTGGCGAGGTGAACGGCTATCGGTTAGAGCGCCGCTTTCTGCGCAAAGATGGCTCCTCTTTTTGGGGCGATTTGTCGGTGACGCCCATTTACAACACGAATGGTCGCCTTGAAGCCATCGTCTCTATCATCGTCGATATTAGCGACCGCAAGAAGGCAGAAGAGCAATTGCTTGAAAGCGTAGACCGCTTGGAGCACCACAATCGCGATATTAGCCTGCTCAACGACATGGCAGAGTTTTTGCAGGCATGTGGCTCACTTGAGGAGATGTACCGTTCTCTGGGCGACTATGTGGCGCATTTTTTCCCCCAACAGTCCGGCACGCTCTACGTGATGCAGCCTGCCGATATGCTAGAGATTGCGGTGGCGTGGGGAGAGGGGAACCCGTGTTCTCCCTGCGCGACTGAGCTTCCCGCAGGGTATTGTGTCGCGTTGAGGAAAAACACTCCATTTTCCTCGCAGCAACCCTCTTCAGAGACCTTTTGCCCCTACCGCGATCCCGCCTCATTGCCGTCATTGTGTGTTCCTTTGGTGGCACACGACGAGGTGTTGGGAGTGCTCTCATTGTGTTACACAGTAGAAGGGGAGCAAGGAGCATGCTTGGAACGGCAGGAACAGCTTGCCCAGACCGTTGCCCGGCAGTTGGCGCTAGCGATGAGTAATTTGCGCCTTCGTGAACGGCTCCAACGCCAAGCCATCCGTGATCCACTGACCGGCCTCTTCAACCGCCGCTACCTTGACGAAACCCTTGAACGCGAGATACAGCGTGCGGCCCGGCTCAACCACGGCGTTGGGGTAATAGTAGTCGATCTAGACCACTTCAAACACTTCAACGACACCTATGGGCACGATGGCGGTGATGCACTCCTCCGTTCGGTTGGGCGGCTGTTGCAGGACAATATCCGCACTGATGATGTGGCGTGCCGCTATGGCGGGGAGGAGTTTGTGCTCGTTTTCCCAATGATTTGCTTAAAGAGCTTAATCGCCCGGGCACAGGAAATACGCGGATACATTCGGCAGCTCTCTGTGGAGCATCATGGGCAACATCTCGCGCCGGTCACGGCCTCATTTGGGGTGGCGCTCTCCCCCGACCACGGCAATACCGCCGATAGTATTGTCAAGGCCGCAGACGCGGCATTATATGAGGCAAAGCGCAGTGGCCGAGATCGGGTGGTTGTTGCTTCGAGAGGTGGGTGGGAGTGCAAATGAGATAGAGGACGGTATGGTATGGTTGAACGACAGTTAGTACAGGATAAGTTTGGTGAGGGAGCACGGTTGTTTTCTTTTATTCGGTCATTACAGCGCTTAAACACAGAGCTTTTTCTGAGTGATCTATTCAAGAGCATTGTGTCGGTCGCGGTGGAGTATCTTGCGGCACACCGTGGCGTGTTGGTGCTGAGCAATGACCAGGGAGAGGATTTACGGGTGGTGGCGGAGGGGAGAAATGATACTGTTCCCGCCATTTCTCTGATCGATTGCCCACTCCATTCTGATCGGGGGAATATGCTTGTGCCGGTTTCGATGATAGATACGGTGGTGCGCACCCTCCAACCGCTTCTGATGGAAGATCTATCGGAATTGCCTTTCTTTTCGCACGAACCCTCCCCGGCAGCACGGCCATTGCGAGCGGCAGCCTTCCCACTGCTCTACCAGCACGTCCCGATAGGCGTGCTCTATACGGAATGCGCAGGGAAAGATGTCTCATCTCCCGCCGACTGCTTTGAGATTGGCTCGCTTTTGGCGCAACATGCCGCCATTACGGTGGTGCAAACGCGGCTTTATCAGCAAGTGCGGCGGCTGGTCGATAAGCGGGAAGGTGAGTTGCTACAGATGACGTATGCCTTCCGCGAGGAGGTGGCCCGACGGCGGCGGACAGAAGACCGCGTCCGTGAACTCGAAACACAATTATCATTAAACCACTACGATCTTCCTCCTCCCTCTCCCAATCAGCATTACCCGGGCACGGTGGCAACGGGCTATTGGAGTGACTATGAATCGCAGATGGATCTGCTCTCGTGGGTGGCGGAGATGGAGCAGTATAACCGCGATATTACGCTGCTGAATGGGATGAGCGAGGTTGTCCACAGTTGTGTGTCTTCCGAGGAGGTCTACGATGTGGTATCGCGCTATGCCGCGTGGTTGTTCCCAGAGCAGTTCGGCGCACTCTATATCAACAGCCCAGGGGAGGGGGTATATATTGTCTCCAAATGGGGCAATACTGATATTGAGATGCCACACACGATTACTGTTGGCGAGTGTTGGGCGCTGCGCCGTGGGCGGCCATACGTCGTCAGGGGGAATGAAACGGGCCGGGCCTGCTGCCAAGTCAACACCGATACGCGGGTGCAATTTTCCGTCTGCGCGCCGCTTGTCTCGCAGCGAGAGATGTTAGGCATCTTCACGGTCTACAGCGAGACATTGTTGTCGCAGCAGGAGGCCGACCGCTACGAACGACTGGTCACGATGGTTGCTGACAACCTCTCGATGACCATCTCCAACATCCGGCTGCGCGAGTCGTTGCACCAGCAAGCGCTCCACGACCCCTTGACCAACCTCTTCAACCGCCGCTATCTAGAAGATGCCCTGCGCCGCGAAGAACAGCGGGCGCGGCGGCGGGGGTCTGTGGTTGGCATCATTATGTTGGACGTAGACCACTTCAAACACTTCAACGATACCTATGGCCACGATGGCGGCGATGCGTTATTGCGGGTGCTTGGGCAGTTTCTCCGCACCCGTATGCGTGAAGAACATACTGTCTGCCGCTACGGCGGGGAGGAGTTTGCCATCGTGTTGCCCGACACCACGCAAGAACACGCATTGAAGTGGGCCGAAGCGGTACGCACGGGGGTGGAGAGCCTTGAGGTCGAGCACTATGGACAGCCATTGTCAAACGTCACCACCTCGATTGGCGTGGCGGTGTTTCCCACACACGGAGACTCGTTGGGAGCGGTGTTGGTTGCCGCCGACAAAGCACTCTACCGCGCCAAGCAGGAAGGGAGAAATCGGGTGTGCAGTGCTGAGAGAGGAGGTGATTAATATTGTTCTTTTCTGATGGCCTGTCGTGCATATTTGAGATCGCCATTTCCCCAATCATAGTAGCTGATGTGCAGGAGGTTTTGGCTGTCGAATGTGATATCGCTATTTGTGCCCACCTTCCCCCTGCTGTCTACCACCTCATAGTGCCACCGTGTGCCGTCGTGATAGGCATATCTCAGCTTGTACGTGACTGACTCGTGGTAGGAAATGTGGGGGTTTCCCGCAGTATCGAGCGTGATCGAGGTATGTCGTCCGGTATTGCCCTCCTCCTCAATCGCCTCAACCCGCCAAACACTGCCATCAAAGCGGGCGTATTTGAGGTTACGGTTGTCGCGGTCGCAATAAGAGATGTGTACGTTATCCTGCTCATCTACCGCAATGTCCGTATACGTTCCCACATCGCCCTGGTTATCGACGGTCGTGGTGAACCACGTCGTGCCGTTGAAGTGCGCATAGTCGAGACTACCCTGATCGAGGTTGTAGTAGGAGATGTGGGGCAAATTCTTGCTATCAACCGCAATCGCGGTATATTGCCCCGCACGCCTGCTGCTTGAGGTGATAGGGTAGGTTTGCCATTGCATGCCATCAAAATGGGCATATTTGAGGCTAGTGTTGGTCATGTCGTAGTAGGAGATGTGGGCAAGGTCGTTACTATCAAGCACAAACGACGTATCACTCCCCACATCCCCCGCACTATCCACGATTTCCCGGCTCCAATCGCTGCCATCAAAGCGGGCATATTTGAGATCGTCTTTCGTGGCGTCGTAGTAGGCGATGTGAGGGTTTTCATAGCTGTCAAGCTCCAACGACGAATGCCGCCCCACCTCGCCCTCGGTGTCTACGTAGGTCTTTTCCCAGTCGTAGCCGGTGTAATGGGAGTAGATCAGGCTGCCCGACCAGCTTTCGTGGTGGCTGATATGCCCAAAATCAAGCGTATCAAGCTCAAGCGACGTAAATTGCCCCACAATCTCTGCATAGCTTATCGTGCTGATATGCCATTGTCCATCCTGATAGGTAGCATAGCGGAGGCTTGCGGTTTGCTCTTCGCGGTAGGAGATGTGCGGGTTGCCTTTGGCGTCAAGCGCAAGCGCACTGAATCGCCCCGCCTGGCCATCGCTATCAACCGTTTCTGTCTTCCACGATGCACCGTCATAGTAGGCATATTTGAGATTGTCGTTACCAAGGTCGTGGTAGGAGATGTGCGGGTTGCCGTTGCTATCCAGCACGAGGGCGGTGTAATAACCCACATTTTCGTCGGCGTCAATCGCATATCGTATCCACCGCTGGCCGTCGTGGTAGGCATATTTGAGGTTGTTGGTCGGCTCGCCATCGCGGTAGGAGATATGTGGTCGGTCGTCGCTATCCAGCACGAGGCAGTTATATGCCCCCACCGCCCCCGCGCGCTCTACCGTGTCATTGTGCCACTGCGTGCCGTCATACCACGTGTAGAGGAGGTCATCATTGGGCGGGCCTGCGTAGTAGGTGATGTGCGGGCGGTTGTGCGAATCGAGGGCGATAGAGGTGTGCGTGCCGACATATCCTTCGCTGTTGAGCGCTTGGATATGCCATTGCGTGCCATCGAAGAAGGCATACTTCAGCCCATTGGCCATTTCGTCGTAGTAAGAGACGTGCGGTTGCCCATTGGGGTCGAGGATAAGCGAACTGTAGGAACCCACATTCTCGCTATCGTCCACCACCTCGATATACCACGTATAGCCATCGGAAAAGGCATATTTGAGGTTGCCATGATAGTCGTCGTAGTAGGTAATGTGCGGGTTGCCCTGCCAATCAAGCGCCAACGACGCAAAAGAACCAACGTTGGGCGACTCATCCACCATCTCGCTCGTCCACTGAAAGCCGTCGTAGGAGGCATAGTAGAGATGATCCTCCCCGTAGGCGATGTGCGGCTCATTGATATCGTCCATCACCAAGCTGCGGTTGGTCATAGAGCTGAAGGTTTTTGGCGAATCTATCGCCTCCACCTCCCACGTATAGGGTAGACCGTCAAGGGTCTGGTGGATGTGATTATCTGTGTTGTCTACATTCCCCGTCCCCTCCACCAATTGCGCGTAGGTAAGGATGGGAAGCATAGGGATGGCGGGGAGGATAAGAACGACCACCATCAGCGCAAAGGCAAGGCTGATGATGATCGTTCGTCTTCGGATGGGCAGGTGCATAGTGGCCTAACTTATTGCGGCTGTGTTGATTGCGCTATTACTACTACTTTGAGGTGCCGTTTTGCGTGTTGCTTTGCGGCAGAAACTGCTGCATAAAGGGCGAGGTGTCGATCATTGGCGTAACACTGCTGCCCTGGAATATCGGCAATTGCCCATTCCATTGCTTCAGTTGCTGATATTGGATCAAGGCGGGGGTCAAGCTCTTGGCGATAACCTCATTTGACTCGGCTTCGGCCCGCGCCCGGATGCGCACGGCTTCGGCTTCGCTCTCTGCCTCGACCTTGGTCTGTTGCGCTTTCACTCTGGCCTGATCGAGCTGATACTTCTGCCGTTCGGCTTCCTGCTGCGCTTGGATCTTGTTGGTGAGGGCTTTTTGGAGCGAGCCGGGGAGGTGTACCTCGCGGATGCCGAAGGAGATAAGCTCAAGATGGCGGAGC
Source organism: uncultured Chloroflexaceae bacterium (assembly GCA_964526735.1). Taxonomy (GTDB): domain Bacteria; phylum Chloroflexota; class Chloroflexia; order Chloroflexales; family Chloroflexaceae; genus JAAUSY01. The sequence continues at coordinate 11,606 of CAZGLO010000023.1, forward strand.
GAAAACTCTTCCTTCAGCTCATCCTCAATCTGGCTGGTGATTTCGGCGCGCTTGCTGGAGGTAATCTCTTCCCAGTTGTACTGCGCGGTGATGGCAGGCACAAGCGAACGGGTATATTGGCGAACCACCCGCTCCTCCACCAAATCGGCACTTGCCCCACCCCAATCGCGGTAGAGCGCGGCGGTTTCTTCCTCCTTGATGCGGTATTGGATAACGACATCAAGATTGACCTCTTGGCCTTCTTTACTCTGGATCTTGATGCTATCATCGCCCGATGTGCCATCACTCTGCTTATAGAGCATTGAGTAGGTCTGAATGGTCATCGGGTATTCCTGGATAGACTGCGTGAAGGGGTTGATGAAGGCCCAGCCCGGGCTGAGTGGCTCCTCACTGATTTGGTGCGTGGCCTTATCGAAGACAATGCCGATATTGCCGGGGTTGATTGTTCGCCACGATGTCAGGAGTAGGGCCAGCAGGATAATAGCAATAATAATAAAGAGAGAAAAGCCGCTGATCTTCGCAGCTACTTTGGCTCTTGTGTGTTGCGGCGGGTTTGAAGTTGTAGAACCTGTTGAACCTTGTTGCATAGTGCTTCAGAACTCCATGTATATCTGTATTTTCGCTCTCGATCTTGTTTGATCTACTTCATCTCTTCGGTTTGTATTGCTTTTTAATCAATTTATTCGCTGAAGAGCAGGCGCAAGCTGTTGGCGACCACCAACAACGTACTACCCTCATGCCCAATGACGCCCAATGTGAGCGGGACATTGCCGATAATCGTAAACGTCACCAGGGTGAGCATCGTCGCAAAGGCAAATACGAGGTTTTGCCGCACGATGGTGCGTGTCCGGCGGGCGGTACGCAAGATTTCGGGGATGCGGCAAAGGTCGTTGCTCATCAACAGCACGTCGGCGCTCTCAAGCACCACGTCGGTTCCAGCCGCGCCCATTGCAATCCCGACGGTTGCGGTTGCGAGGGCGGGGGTGTCGTTGATCCCATCGCCGACCATCGCCACGGGGCCGTGTGTTTGCTCCAACATCTGCAGCGTGGAGACTTTCTCTTCGGGGGTCAGTTCGGCATAAATCTCATCAACCCCCACACTGCCGCCAAGACGATTGGCAACCCGTTGGTTATCACCCGTCAGCAGCACGACATACTTGATACCCATCTCTTTGAGCCGCGCAATGACATTTGAAGAAACGTCGCGGACGGTATCTTCAAGCGCAATCACGCCCCATGGCCGCTCATCGCCAACCACAATCGCCGTGCGCCCCTGCTCTTCCTGCTCACTGATGATATCTTCGAGTTCGGTTGAGAAGGGGGTGTCGTGGGTGTGGCCAAAGAGCGCCGGTCGGCCAATGCGCACGCGCTTCTCACAGACCGTCGCCTGCACGCCGATGCCCGTCAGCGAGGTAAATTCGGTCGCTTCGGGGATGTTGATGCCGTGATCGCGGGCACTTGAGACCATTGCCAAGGCCAGCGGATGCTCAGAAAGGCGTTCGACAGCCGCGGCAATAGAAATCAGCTGCATCTGTTGCGGGCTATAGTGGTTATCTGGCGCATCGTGGGTGATACGCTCATCCCAATTGGGGCACATCAAGTCGGCGGGAATGGCATTGCTGAGCGGCACAACCGCTGCAATACGCGGGTTGCCGGTGGTGAGCGTCCCCGTCTTGTCAAACGCCACGACCTCTACCTTCGATGCGGACTCTAAGTGCGAACCGCCCTTGAAGAGCACCCCGCCACGTGCCGCGCGGGCAAGGCCTGCCAAGAACGCCGACGGTATGGAGATGACCATGGCGCAGGGCGAGGCAACGACCATCAGCGTGATGGCCTGGTAAACCGTCCGCGGGATATCCCATTGCAGAAAGATGGGCGGGATAATGATGGCCAGTAGGGTGATAGCAACGACCGTGTAGGCGTAATATTGCCCAATGACGCGGTCGGTAAAGTCTTGGCTGCGGGCTTTACGGCGGCGGGCCTCGCTCACAATCTGGACAATGCGGGAGAGGGTGGAGTTTTCAACAGCCGTTCGCACCTCAATCTCCAAACTGCCCTGCGTGTTGAGCGTCCCCGCAAAGACCCGCGCCCCGACGGTTTTCTCAACCGGCATCGCCTCGCCAGTGATGGTCGCCTCATTGATGGCCGACTCGCCCCGCACGACGACGCCGTCGGTGGGGATTTGCTCACCCGGGCGCACCAAAACCGTACTGCCAACAGTGACCTCTTCTATGGGAACATTCTGCTCTTCTACCGTACTGCCCTTGCGGTGCACCAACCGTGCCATCTTGGGGGTCATGTCAATCAATGACTGGATGTTGGCGCGGGTGCGGCTCATCGCATAGGTCTCCAAGGTGTTGGAGAGCGAGAAGAGGAACATCAACACCGCCCCTTCGCGCGGCTGCCCGATAGCCATCGCACCGAGGGCGGCGAGGATCATCAGGATGTTGACATCAAACTGCCGCTGTTTGAGAGAATCCCATGCCTCTTGGATGCTGTAGAAGCCGCCATTGATATAGGCAACGATGTAGAGCGTCCAGGGGACAAAGGCAGGAAATTCAAGTTTTTCGCTAAGCCACCCCAAGAGCACACAAACGACGGTCAAAACCGTCATCTGTATCATAAAGGGCAGCTCTGCGATATCGTTATCTTCCTCTTCGTGCTCCTCTTCGATCTCGTGATTGCTGCGGACAGCCTCCTTGTCCTTGGTTTCGCCTTGTTCATCGGGAGAAGAGGGTGCCTCTGAAGAGGTGTCGGCGGCGCGCAGCGGGCGTGGGAGATGATCGGAGAGTTCAGCGACTGGTTGCTTGGCCTTGCCGATCCACGTTTGGGCACGAGAGGAAAGTGCGCTTATGCGTTCTGGAGAGATTAGCGCTGGGCGTTGGCGTAGATCGTCAACTTGCTTCTCAAGATGCGAGATGCGTTGCTGGAGGGTTTGATTCGACTCGTGATAATCCTTGATGAGGCGGATGGTATGCCCAAGGAGTCGAGTTAATTCGTCGTGTGCCAAAGTAACGAAATCCTTAACTTTTCCGGTTGTGTGCTTGAAATCAGGTTCGTATTGGCTATTGTACCACTGGTTTTGAGGGGAAGGAAAGGAGAAAACTTCTCTTGTGTATAGCCAACGCCCTGCTCTGCGCATATGCCGAACAGGGCGCTAACGATGTCTATTCGTAGCTGTTGGTTACTGCTCAATACAATCAGCAACAACCAGCAACAACTGTCGGACTAACTGTCGGACTAACTGTCGGACTAACTGTCGGACTACTCGATTACTCGATGGTCAAGGTACCCCAGTCGCCGGCGGCGAAGTGGCCGGGAACGGTGCAGACGTAGAGGTACTCACCAGCTTCGGGAGCCTCGAACGTTACCGTGTCGGACTCGCCCGGTTGGAGCGTCTCGATGTGAGCGATCACCTGCTCAGTGATTTCCTCATCGTCCTCTGGGTAGTAGGCGGTATCAACGGCGGCAGAGGCGGTATCGTTGAAGGCTTCGGCCTCGTCCATGTCGTTGTGGTTGAGCAAAATGAAGTTGTGCTCTTGCGTTTGCGAGGTGTTGGTGAAGTCGACCGTGAGATCCTCACCCTCCGCAACCTCAGCACTCAGCTCTTTCTTGTCGAAGGCAAGCTCTTCGCCCTTAATACCGATTTCGACGGTCACGCCGCTGGCTTCTTCTTCCTCACCACCGCCATTACCACCGGAGGAGGCGGCAGGGGCTGCTGCTGGCGGGACGGTCTGCTGCTGCGCACCACACGCGGCAATACCCAACACGAGAACGGCAATCAAACCTACAACCAAAAGTCGAACATTCTTGAGCACGATGACTGTACCCCTTTCTCAAAAAGGTTACTAGAATTTCTGTGACTACTCCCAACCCTAACGGGTTGAGCTTCTAGGGTCGAAACCCAAGCTGTGTAGCCCCACAGCCAGAATGTAAGGGGGACGTACGAAACACATGGAAAGTGTCCCCTTGGCCGTTTGCGGCCACTCCCCATGGTGTTCCTACCACAGGTTCTCAAAAGAACTCCACACAAACATGCTTCAGTTCTCCCAACGTCTGAGAGCTCTAAAATATGCCTTGTGACCTTTTTTGATATGTGGTGGGAGAGACATGACTATCATAACACAAATACGTGAGACTCCGCAACCACACAAGATGATCTCGACTCCAATGAGTAACTTGTGGGGGAACCTGCGCTATGATAGCATAAACACACGGCGCGGGCAAGTGCGGGGTACCAAACATCCGATCCGAACGGTTCTGAATGGTTCCGAACGGTTGCAAACTCAACATCCGTCATAGCCTGTCATAGCACGTCATACACCGGATGACATTTATTATCCTGCTTTTGTGCACATCCCGTAAAAGTGTGGTATAATACCTAAAAGACAAGTAGTGCACATGAGAAGACATATGTACTATTTTCTTTGTCCTTATGGCCCACATTGAACCGTATATACCGGGGGTATGTTTTCTGAGCTTTCACCGAATCTTACGCGGTGGAAGCCACGCCACTTCAGTGGCAGTGGAGGAAACCGCTCCAGGGCTGCTGTCATACCGCCTATTGTCTCGGAGACGGCTCTGCCGTCGCGCCAGGGACAAGCCCGCCTGACTTTCGTCAGTGCGGTATATGACTGAGGAAATTCTGCCTGGTATATCGTTCTTGGGGTAACAGACCAACTATATATGCATCTGCTCGTCTCGAGTGCTGTCTCACAACCCTATCGCCGCTCCTCATCCTAAATACAGCCAAGAGACTTCGTATCTCCATTGAACATCGCTTGAACATCGCTTTGTGGGGAAGATGCGAGAGATGTCCAGATGTATTTCGCCAGCTCCCTTACTGATAGAGAGCGAGAAAAAAAGGTAGGAATCAATATGCGGCACACAAAATGGATTATCGGGATAGTCGCCGTCGGTGTGATCGTGGTATTGGGAATGTCAGGAACGTCGTGGTTTTCAGGGTTTACAGCGGGTTTCGCTGCGCCTCCCACCAACACTGCCCAGTATGACCTTGCGGACATCAGTTCCCCGCCGCCGAGCGCTCAGCCCGAAGAGCAACAACCAACCGCCCACCCCATGGAAATCCAGATTATCCCCCTAACCGTCACGGCAGAGCCAGTAGAATTACTCCCAGTACCAACAGCCGAACCCGCTCCTTCCGCGCCGGAGTCTGCCGGGCTTGCGGCGGTGGCAGAGGAGGACATCATCTACCGCAACGGCTTTGAGGAGGAGGCCGATGTGGAGGGGTGGGAGTACGAATACGTCTTATGGGAGCCTCTCAACCCCCCAACGTGGCAACGCAGTACCGATGGCACGTTCTTCCCACCCGAAGACCGCAATGCGATGAACATCCTCAACGATACGCTTGCACTTGCACCGGCGGAGCTTGAAGGAGATGGGACGATTGAAGTCAGTGCATTGCCCTACAATGCCTCTAAAACAGGCATCGTGTTGGGCTACGTTGACCAAAATAACTACGCTGCATTGATCTTCGGGGCCGAAGATGCCGCGGGTATCGGTAAGCCCGGATTGTCGATTATGCAAGTGGTTGATGGCGTGGCGACGGTGCTTGCCCACGACGCCGAGACCATCATGGAGTACGACCAATGGCACCAACTCCACCTTGAGCAGCAGGGCAATACGCTCACCGCGCAGGTGGATGGCGGCACTCCCCTGACCGCCGACCTGCCAACCGCAGTTGCGGGCAAGATTGGGCTGTACGCAGGGGCAGGCAACTACGTCTACTTTGACAACATCTCTGCATGGAAGTAGGAGAGAGATACAATGCATGCGTTCATTCGGCACTGGCACCGTGTGAGTGGCCATCGTCTCATACGGCGGGGAGCCTTGACCTCCATCGTCCTATTGCTGCTTATCGGTTCAATCCACCACGTCCTCGCCTGGTCGCCCATTGCCTTTGTGAAGGATACAAACCCCGCCATGTGGCCACATGTTCGGGTAAGTGGCACGGGCGCGGTGAATGTCCTCTGGCACGACTTCGACGGCAAGGCCTACCACGTTCTTGGCCAACTCGACGGTAGTGGCAACACTATTGCGTGGGATATCAAAGCGCTTGTCACCACCACAAAAATAAAAGGTAATGGCATCGGTATAGCTGTCGATGGTGCGGGTAAGGTGCACATCGCTGTCTTGGGGAGGGACGACAAAAAAGTCTACTACCTCTACAGTGATACAGGCAAGGCGGGCACATGGGGCAAGGAACTTACCTCCCTTGATGACTGTGGATGGGGGGTAGATATTGCTGTCGATACCGCAGGGACGCCATATGTGACGTGTGGTACTGGGCTGGGAGAAGGAGAAGCCTATGCGAAAGTTGCTTACCAACAAAGCCCAAACACTTGGTCTCCTCAAAAAGACATCGTTGGGCCACGAGGCTTTCTTGTCCGCGAAAATCAAATAGCGGTCACTGGCTCCGGTAGCAATGCCACCGTTCACGTATTCTACGAATATGTGCCAAAGGAAGGGCAAAAAGCGTTAACTCACTACAGCCGCGGCCCGCGCGATGGCCCTTACGGACGGATTGATATCACCACCAAGCTCGGCTATGCCGCGGGAGAGATCCCCTCACTCACGGCAGACCCCGCAACCGGACGGCTCTATGGCGCGTTTGTGACGGGGGGAACGAGTAGCGGCTACAAACATGCATTGGCAACAAGCCCAGATCAAGGGAGTAGTTGGGCACCCATTGGCCAAATATCCCTCGCTTCCGACAAATGGGCGGCTTATTCAGACATATTTGTTTCAGGTGGGATAGGCCACTTCATCACCGAGCACAAGTATTATGACGGGAAGGCGTTCGAGACACACCGTATCTTCTACAACACCTTCAACCCTTCAACCAACACGCTCTCGGCTCCTGTTGAAATTAGTGCCGAAGAAAAGAGTACTGCCCCAACGATTGGCGGCGGTGGCACGGGCAAGGTCGGTGTGTGGATGAAAGGCAACACCGACGGTATCCGTTACCGCGCAGACCCGGGCGGTGCAAGTGGTGCAACTCCCGTCCCGCCAACAAACACTCCGGTTCCCGCAACTCCTACTCCTGAAGTTGTGCAGCCCAAGGGGACAATGAAGATTGACGATGGAGCGGAAACGATTGCCGGAACCACCGCGGATGTAACATTGAGCCTTGAGGAGGGCAATGCAGATAAGTACATCCTCTGGAACAAGGGGGCGTCTGAGCCATCTACCTTCAAGGCGTTTGACGCAGCCCGCTCTGCGCCTGCCTCATACACAGAGAAAGGTTGGAGCTTGGCGACAAGCAGCAGCTCCAATACCGCATGCTATCCGGCAACGGTCTATGGGAAATTCCAGGATAGCACGTCAAGCAGTACGTCGGAGCAAATGGAAGCCTCTATTGAGGTTGACCCGGGCGTCGATGCGACTGTGGATGTTATTGGCTATAGCCAGGGCGATCCCAGCTACGCAAGCCAGCCCTACTACCGCATCGAAATCGAAGTAGATCCTAACAAAGAATGCAGTGGGCTAAAGTCGATGCGCATTGGCGAGGGAACATCGCCCACAAGCACCGTAACTCTCAACGAAATGGCGTTGGACGACCCTAAGCTCGCAAGTGGGTGGATGGTACTCGATCCGGCGAGCACTGGGAAGCATCAAATCTCCATTGAATTGACCGATCACGTTGGCAATCAGGAGACATATACCCATGATATCATCTACGATATAGGCCCTCCGCAAGTGATCTCGGCGACGGGAAGTATGCGGATAACCAAGGAAGATAGCCCTATTAGTTCGAGTGATTCGACATGGGTTGATGTGTCGTTTGAAGGGGTGGAGATTGAAGACTTCCTGGACAGCGGGCGAACGCAAAAAGTCACCGATCAGCCATTTTGGGGCGTGATGATGGCCAATAGCCGGGAGGTGATCCCCATTTCCGACACACAGAAGCTAGATGGCCGGTGGGTACCAATGCCAGCCGAGAATGTTACCCTCACGGATGGCACATATTCCTTCACTGTCTCTAATTGGGATCTCTTCAACTCAATAACCCGCGATGAGCAAACTGAAGGTGATTTCTACATCTACGCCTACATTATAGATGGTGCAGGTAATATTGCCCAAACGACAGATAGCGTGGGCAACATTGCTGAACATCCCTACGCAGCAGATCCACTTGAATTGGAGCCACATTTCAGCGTGCCTGGCCTTTACCTGCCCCTCGTGACTCGGTGAGAGCACGAACAGCATGCAGACATACAGGTCATATACAGTAGGTTCGTTCGTTCAACACCTTTGACAAGGTTGAACGTGGTTTTGGAGGGGTGCCGCGGGTGGCATCCCTCTTGTGCTATAATAGCCGCGATGATTGTACGATGGCTCACACAATTTGTACGGCTTGTACAACGGATCACCCAACGGTTCCCCACCCTCCGCACGCTCGATTTGGGCGTGTTTGTTGTGTTGGGGGTATTTGTGGTGCTCCTCCCGCTGAGCACTCCGCGCATCTATGCGACGGATGAGGTGCAATATTACGCGCATCTCCGCTCATGGTATTTCGACCACGATTTCGACTACGAAAACGAGTATCGCCACTTCGCCGATGTTGGCAAGAGCAATGGCGATCCGGCGGTCTACAATGCCTTGCTGCGCGACCGACCAGATGACCCGCCTCGCAACCCCGAAACCGGCAAATATCGCAATCTCGCGCCGATAGGTGCTCCACTGATGTGGTCACCAGCGTTTGTGCTGGCTGATGTGGGGGTGCGGATAGCGCAGGGGGTTGGCGTTGATGTTGCCACGGATGGCTATTCCAAGCCATATATTTGGTCAGTATGCTTTGCGTCGGCGCTCTACGTACTTGGAGGGTTGCTCCTCTCATACCGCCTCGCCCGCCGGTTCACGGGGGTATTTGCCGCAACCTTGGCGACGGTGGGGGTATGGCTGGCATCGCCGCTCCTCTTCTACACCTACATCGCCATGCCGTGGTCGCATGCGACGGCGTTTTTCTTGGTGGCGCTCTTCCTGACCATATGGCTGCGCGGGTGGCAACAACAACCTTCATCTGAACCATCATCTGAACAACCTGCATCGCCTGAACGGCTTTTGTTGACGCGCCCTGCCCATCGCCCGCTCTCGCAATGGGCACTATTAGGGGTTGTCGGCGGGATGATGGCAATGACCCGGGAGCAGCTTGGGTTATTTTTCCTACTGCCCGCGGTGGAAGGGCTTATCGCATATGCGCAACCGCCGCTTCTCCCCACGCCACAGCCATCTCAACCGTCGCAACTGAGTTTGAAATTGCGTCTGTTGCAGGGGCATCTTGTGTTGGCGGGGAGTTTGTTGCTTGCCCTCACCCCGCAACTGCTCACCTACCAGATATTGAATGGACGGCCATTTCCGGCCACGGTCGTCTCTGGCAAGCTCAAGTCGTCAGGCGGCATCAGCCCGCATTTCTTCGATACGCTTATCGATCCGGCACACGGCGCATTCATGTGGAGTCCTATTTTGGCGGTTGGGCTGATTGGGTTGTTCTGGCTGTGGAAGCACGATAGGCTGTTGGCGGGGCTTTTGCTGCTTGGTTTCCTTGCGCAGACCTATATCAATGGAAGCTTTGGCACAACGTGGCATCTTTCGGGATCATTTGGGTTCCGCCGCCTGATCGAGTGTACGCCTATCTTTATCGTAGGGCTGGCGGCGCTGTTTGAGTGGGCGCACAGCCGCATTGGACGATGGCCGCTCATCACCGCCACGGTTGTGCTCATCCTCTGGAATATTGGCCTGATTGCGCAATGGACAGTCGTGCGGACAGAGATGCGCAAAGGGCTTCTATGGGACGGTATGCTCTACTATCAGCTGGTTGAGGTGCCGAAGCGGGTGGCGCAATTGCTCTTTGATTTACTCTTCAACCGTTGTCGGCTGTACAAAAACCAAACGTGCTAACACGAGATATGCGAAGGATGGTACCGCATATGGTGGTGGTCGCGTGGTATGCACTCCTTGCGATGGTAATCACCTGGCCGCTGCCCCTCCACCTCACCACCGCCCTCCCCGCCAACCCAACCGAGTTGAGCCAAGATCTCTGGCAAAATGCGTGGAATATGTGGTGGGTGCGCGAGGCGGTGGTTGAGCGCTTCACAAACCCCTACACCACCGATATGCTTTTCTATCCCCACGGCGCATCGCTCTTCCTCCACACGCTCAATCTGCCATTGGGGGTGGTGGCTATTCCGCTTTTCCCGCTCATAGGCCTGACAGCGACCTATAACCTCTTGACGCTTGGAGTACTTATTGGGGTGGGGTATGGGAGTTTTTTGCTTGCGCATCATCTTGTTGCCCCAGAAGCGGTTCGCCATCGGTGGGTGGCATATGGCGCGGCGGTGGTGGCGGGGACACTTGTTATCTGCTCGCCACTGCGGCTGAATGAGCTACGTCTTGCCCAACTTCCTACGCTCAGCGACTATGGACTTCCGTTTGCCCTACTTGCCACGCTGATTGCGGTTGAGCGGTGGCAGCATGAGCGGCAGATATGGGGGAGAGATGGCAAAGCGGTGGCGGTGATTGGCGCGGCGGTCGCATTGGCCATCTGCGGGTTGAGCAGTTGGTACCATCTCTTCCACGCCGCCATCCTGCTGTTTCTCCTGTGGATGTGGCGGATGGTCGGGGCGGGGCGGGAGCAGGGGTGGAAGGGCGTTCGGCGGGAGAGCGGGATATGGCTTGCCATTGCCGTGACCACCACTGTCCTGCTCTCCCCTGTTGTCATCCCCACTGCCATCGAAGCGCTCTCTACCCGCGGCATATGGAAGAGCGAAACACTGCTTTTCCACGCCGATCTGGCTTCTCTCCTTCCGAAGACGTTTGGCGGGGTATGGCAGTCAGTCGGCCCGACATGGCGCTATCCAGAGGCGTTTGCATGGACGACCGTGGTGTTGGCGGGGGGTGGCATTGTCTTTGCATGCCGTCGTGTGGCGATGTGGGCGACCATTGCTTTGACTTTGATCCTGCTCTCGCTGGGGACACACCTTCCGCTTGGCGATAGTTCTCTGCCACTACCCTATGTGCTTTTTCGCTCGCTGCCGATGCTTGATGTCTTTCGTGCGCCGGGCCGCCTTAATGGTGTGACGACGCTCATATTAGCCATCATCGCGGCATATGGCATAGTTGCGCTTGCGGTTCGGCTGCCAAGGGTAGCGAGGGGTGGAGTGGTGGGTGGAGCGGTTGTTTTTGTGGTGATCGAGGTAGTACGATTGCCATTTCCCATCGTAGAGCCTCACATTTCACCATTCTATCACTCGCTTGGCCAAGAAGACGGCACATGGAGCATCCTCGAATTGCCTATCAACCGCCCGGATCGTCGGTTGCTGGAGATGTATGCCCAAACCATCCACGAAAAGCCCATCCTGACGGGCCAAACATCACGCGGTGTCACGCGCCTCCCCTACGAATCTGCCGCGCCCATCGCGCAGGTGGAGGAGGGGCGGATCGAAGAGCACGATATCGTGACGATGCCGCGTCCCGACGAGTTTTTGCGCGGTTTGCGAGTACGCTACCTGCTGATTCACCGTGACCCCTATGCCCCTGAACGCATGGACACGCAAACAACCGCGGCGCGCGAGGCTTTTGGCCCACTCACAACGGTCTACAGCACAACGACATTGCGTGCCTATCAGCTTGATGATATGGCGGCGTGGCTTGATGGCGAGGGAAAACATACGAGGGGTGAGGTGCCGCTCTTTGTCGGCATTCGGTCGGGGCGTAACCCGCTTGAGCAAGGGGAGTATGGCGGGGCGCGGTGGCTGCACCCCAAAGGGCTTTCACTGTGGATATATAGCCCCACCGCCTGCCATATCGTGATTGATGTGAAGCTCTATAGCTTCCCCGGCGCGCGGCCATTGGAGATGTGGCTGAATGGCGACCGCATTGCGACGTTACCCATACCCGCGGGGCTGACACCGCGTCACTACCAGAGCGGGCCATATGCGATTGAGGCGGGGGCGAACACGCTTGACCTCGTCGCGCCTGCGGGCGGGGTGAGTGCGCAAGATCTCGGCGTGGGCGATGACCCCCGGCCACTCTCGTTTAGCATCCACCACGTTGGGGTGGAGCGGGTGGGGGCAAGGCCATAGAACCCCCTCTCCGCCTTCCCGCGCCTTGACATCGTTTGCATCTCTCGCTACAATATACCCATACACGGTATCCGAAACAAGGAAAGAAATACGTTCTACGCGAACATAAAAGGGAAGTCTGTGCGTCCCTGCACTCATTCACAAATCTAGAAAGTGGTATTCCAAAAATGTCAGCACCAATTGCGGTAACCGACGGAAGTTTTGAGCAAGAAGTGGTGAACGCCGATGTCCCAGTTGCGGTCGATTTTTGGGCACCCTGGTGCGCCCCGTGCCGCGTGGTTGGCCCCATCCTCGACAAGCTCGCCAAGGAGTACGAGGGCAAGATTAAGATTGCCAAGGTCAACACCGACCAAGATCAGCAATGGGCATCGAAGTTTGGCATCCAGGGTATCCCCACGGTGATCTTGTTCAAACAAGGCAAAGAAGTTGGCCGCATGGTTGGCTCCCGCCCCGAGACTGCCTACAAAGAAGAGTTTGATCGCGTCTTGGGAAGCTAGATCTAGAAAAGTTCGGTTTGTCACTCATGGCAGGAGTTGTTCGCCCAATTTCACCCGCAGTGCATGACGACGTGCTGCTTCGCTTGCGACGTGTCGAAGGGCAGATCCGCGGCATCCAACGGATGGTTGAAGAGGGCCGCGATTGTAGAGAAATTGTCCACCAGGTCGCTGCGACTCGCGCCGCCCTTGGCAGCGTGAGTTCAGTTGTGTTGGAATGTTATACACGTCATTGCCTGGACGACCCATCGCAAACTCGTGATGAAATTGTGGCGGAGCTCGTAGAGGCAATCCACAAAGCTACTCGATAACATGTGCCAACACTTATCGGCATTCTAGAGCCAAATTCGACACCGTTTGCGCTTAGAAAAGCAAGAACGGCGACCAAACAAGACCAAACAAACAGCCCCCCATCTTCTGAGATAGCTCAGGTGGGGGGTTGTCGTATGTCTGACGCAACTCTGGGTGGAGCGGAGGGATAGAACGAGGCAAAACTACACAATATCGCGTGTCATCGCCACTTCATCACAGCGTTCGCGCTTGGGGCAGAGGTCGCAGTCTTGCCAAATCTTGTGGTGCAGTATCGTACGAGGGATTTCGCGGAACCCCAGACGGCTAAAAAACCCTGGGGTCAGGGTCAATGTGCAGACCGAGGACAACCCCAATGCCCGCGCCTCCTCCAGCAGCATCAAGACCAGCTGTCGGCCCAATGAACGGCCTTGGAAGTCGGGGTGAATCGCAATGCTGACGATTTCGGCAAGGTTGTTCCAGATAATCTTGAGGGCAGCCCCTCCCACAACCTCCCCACCCGCATCGGCGACTTGAAACTCACGCACACGGTTGTAGAGGTAATCGAGGGGACGGGGGAGCATCACATCCCGGGCGGCGTTGTAGTTGATAAGTTCGTACAATCGTGGGACATCGCTCACGCGGGCACGGCGGATAACCACAGCCGTTCCGGGCGCGATGGTGAGATGAGGAAGTTCGACAGGTGGGTTGTACACATTACCTGACAGTGAATACATAGCAAAACCCTTCCTTGTGGCTATTCCCGCGCCTGCGGCGGCAGACGGGGCATTTCGGTCGGTCATTTTGATTGGTCATTTTGGTCGGTTCTGATGATATCGACCCAAAATGATGATCAAGATGATGATCGACCCAAGCTGTGTAGCCCCACAGCGATAGCGTGATTAGATTATGCGTTGGTGTCGGCGGTTAACCGCTCTTTCCAGTAGGAAACACGCTCAGCAACCCGTTGCGGGGCCGTGCCTCCGATGCTCTGCTTACGGGCGACGCTCCGCTCAAAGTCGAAAATGGCGTATACCCGCTGATCCAAGTTCGGCTCAACCGATTGGTAGGTTTCAAGTGGCAAATCCGGCAGGGTAACCCCGTCTTCAATCGCCAGACGTACCAATTGGCCTACCTTGCTGTGGGCCTCCCGGAAGGGCACTCCCACCCGCACCAGCTCATCGGCAAGGTCAGTCGCCAACATCGCGTCGTCAAGGGCGGCGGCCATGCGTTCCGGGTGTGCTTCCATCGTTGCAACGGCTGCCGCCGCAACACGAAGCCCCAAATCTAGTGTATCAAGGCTGTCAAATAGCGGCTCTTTGTCCTCTTGCATATCTTTGTTATACGCAAGCGGCGTGCCCTTTAAGACGGTCAGCAGCGTGACAAGGTTCCCCAACAACCGGCCACTCTTGCCGCGCAACAGCTCCATACTATCGGGGTTTTTCTTCTGCGGCATCAGGCTGGAGCCGGTAGAGTAGGCATCAGACAGCTCCACAAAGCCAAATTCGCCACTGCTGTAGATAATAATGTCTTCCGCAAGCCGACTCAAATGCGTCCCAATCAGCGACCCGCTGAAGAGGATTTCGGCGGCAAAATCGCGGTCAGAGACGCTGTCAAGCGAGTTGTGGGTGACGCCATCAAAGCCTAGCTCATTGGCAAGCGTATCGCGGTTGACACCAAAACTATTCCCCGCCAGCGCCCCCGCCCCCAACGGCAAGATATTCATCCGTTTTTTCGCATCCTGCAGACGGCTGCGGTCGCGCTCAAACATCTCCACATAGGCCAAACACCAGTGCCCAAACACAATCGGTTGCGCGCGCTGCATATGGGTATACCCGGGCATCAAGGTGGTGGTATGGCGCTCTGCCTGGCTCACCAACGCCGCTTGGAGGCGCGCCAGATGGCCGTCAAGGCCCTCTATCGCTTCGCGGCAATAGATGCGGATATCGGTGGCGACTTGGTCGTTGCGGGAGCGGCCCGTGTGCAGCTTCAAGGCCACCATGCCGACAATCTCCCCAAGTCGGCGCTCCACCGCCGTATGGATATCTTCATCGTGGGGCGCGGCCTCAAATCGGCCTTCCGCGAACTCTTGGCGCACCTGCTCAAGGCCTGCCACCAACGTATCGCACTCTTCCTGCGTGAGCAGCGAAGCGTGCGTCAATGCGCGCGCCCACGCGATACTCCCAGTGATATCAGCCGCGAAAAGCGTGCGATCAAAGCGAAAACTGTCGTTGAACAACCCCATTTCGACGGCAGTCGGGACATCAAAGCGTCCGCCCCAGAGTTTTTCAGACATAGTGTGATGATTCTTTCAATCTATGTGCAGCCTATGTGCGATATTCCGCGTTGATGGAGATATACCCGTGTGAAAAATCACACGTCCAGACTGTCCCCGTGCCCTCGCCAAGGTGCAAATCGATGTCGATGGTCACTTCTGGCTTTGAGAGGTCGTCGTGGGCTTGCTGCTCATCAAACTCAAGTGGCAACCCCTCCTCAAGCACGTGCGTCTGGCCAAAATGCAGGCTGACGCGGTTGGGGTCGACCTCTACCCCGCTATAGCCTATCGCACAAAGTAGCCGCCCCCAATTGGGGTCTGCACCAAAGAGAGCCGTTTTCACCAGTGGAGAACGCGCCACGCTCATCCCCACCTGCCGCGCTTCTGCATCGGTCGGCGCGCCCTTCACCTGTATAGTCACGAAGCGCGTCGCGCCTTCGCCATCGCGGGCCACTTCGCGGGCAAGGTGTTGCGCAACCCGCAGCAGGCCATCGACAAACGCCCGCCCATCAGGGCTGTCAAGGCTGGTGATCGGTGCGTTGTCAGCAAGGCCGTTTGCCAGCACGGCAATCGTGTCATTCGTGCTCGTATCACCGTCAACAGTAATGCAATGGAATGACCGCTCATTGACATAGCGGAGCGCAGCGTCAAGTGTTGACGGCTCAATGCGGACGTCGGTCGTGATCGTGCAGAGCATCGTCGCCATGTTGGGGTGGATCATCCCCGATCCCTTTGCCATCCCGCCGATGTGGGTCGTCTCCCCCCCGTCCGGCAGCTTCAGCCGCACCGCACACTGCTTTGAGCGCGTATCGGTGGTCATAATCGCCAATGCGGCAGAAGGCCCACACGCGGCATCAAGGCGTTCGGAGGCCTCGGTGATGCCGTGGACGAGCTTTTCCATATTGAGCGGCACCCCAATCACCCCCGTCGACATGACCATCACGCTATCCTGCGGCAGTTCAAGCAGCCGTTCGGCAGCATGGGCCGTCGCTTCGGCATGGGCAATCCCCGCCTCTCCCGTGCACGCATTTGCGCTTCCGCTGTTGATGACCACCGCCCGCATAGTCGTGGTGCGGCTGAGGAGGGCTTGATCAAAGAGCACGTGGGCCGATTTGACCTTGTTGGTGGTGAAGAGAGCAGCCGTCGTCGCGGGCACCTCGCTCACTAAGAGCGCCAGGTCGTCCCGCCCGACATACCGCATACCGCATGCCGCCACGCTCGCCCGCCATCCTGGGGGAGTCGTCACGTGGCCGTTTGGTAGGAAGGTAAAAGTCATATCTCGCTTTCTATTCGGTTGGTACAAGCCGCGGCTAGGGAAGAATACAGGATAAGGATACAGGATCGTCGTTAGTCCGCAGACGGATCGGCGTCAAGGTTGGCCCACTTGGGCGATTCATCCGCGCCAACATGGCGTAAATGGGCAACGTCGTTGTATGACACCAAACGCCATGTCTGCTGATCGCGGTAGGATGTCTCTTCCCAATGGGTGATGGAGGTGTTGTGAGGGTAGAACTCAAGCCGGGTGGGAGTACGGGTGTTGATGTTCAGGAAATAGGCGAATGAACCATCAATAAACCCGCCATGCGTAAAGACGACGATGCGTTTGCCCCGATACTCGCGGATGAGGCGGTGAATGGTACTGCTCACCCGCAACATAAATAGACCCCAATGCTCTCCGCCGGGCGCGATGGGCCGGAAGGGGTCAAATTCAAAATCGGGGGTGCCATAGCGGCTCCACGTTTCTTCGTGCGACAAGCCATCGGCCTCGCCAACGCGCAATTCTTGCACATCGTCATCCCACTCGATAGGCATATCGCCAAACGCGGGTGAGACGATTTCGGCGGTTTGGCGGGCGCGGGGCAACGTGCTCCCAATGATGATATCCGGGGTAATCTTGCCCGTCTCGGCAAGATGGTCGCGGAGGGCTTCGGCCTGCTTGACCCCGCGCGGCGTCAGCCCCGTATCGCCCTTCATACCTCCAATGATAGGCTCCACATTAACCACAGCTTCTCCGTGGCGGATGAGATAAAGTTGTGTCATACTTAGGCCTATGCAATCCCTCTACTGATGATTGATGACTGATGACTGATGACTGATGACTGATGACTGATGACTGATGGTGGACGGCGACCGACATGGCATCTGGCGGACGGGTGAACAAGAGTATCGTGTTATGCGCTATGAGCGGCGATTCGACTGAATCTTCAGCGGCAAGCCGTAGAGCCGGATAAATCCTTCGGCGTCCTTTTGGTCATATACCTCTTCCTCGCCAAATGTGGCCAGCTCTTCGCTGTAGAGCGAGTAGGGAGAACGCCGCCCAATGGCCGTCACCATGCCCTTGTAGAGCTTCAGCCGCACATCGCCCGTCACCAAGGTCTGCGTTGAGCGCACAAACGCGTCGTAGTGTTCGCGCAATGGCGTAAACCATCGCCCATTATACACGAGGTCGGCATATTC
This sequence comes from uncultured Chloroflexaceae bacterium, assembly GCA_964526735.1. GTDB lineage: Bacteria > Chloroflexota > Chloroflexia > Chloroflexales > Chloroflexaceae > JAAUSY01. Next base: position 29,224 of record CAZGLO010000023.1, read on the forward strand.
AAGCGCCATACGGTCTTTGGCCCGGATGGTCTCGTGGTCGAGCACAAGCCGCTCTAGGTCGCGGTGGGCGGTGTAGAGGAGCGTCCCGCCGGGGGTCTCATACACGCCACGGCTCTTCATCCCCACGAGTCGGCTCTCCACCAAATCGGTGCAGCCAATGCCGTAGCGCCCGCCTATCTCATTGAGCGTGGTGAGCATCTCTACAAACGAAAGGCTCTTGCCATCAAGCGAAACCGGCACCCCGCGCTCAAACCCGATCTCAAGGAAGAGGGGCGTGTCGGGGGCTTCTTCCGGCGCAACGCTCATCTGCAGCATATCGCGGTGCGGCTCATTCCAGGGGTCTTCGAGCGGGCCGCCTTCGTGGCTCAGATGCCAAAAATTGCGGTCGCGGCTGTAGATTTTCTCTTTGGTCGCCGTGATGGGAATATCGTATTTGGCGGCATAGGCGATGGCATCTTCGCGGCTGCGGATATCCCATTCGCGCCACGGGGCGATAATCTTGAGCTTGGGGTTGAGCGCCATGTAGGTCAGCTCAAACCGCACCTGGTCATTGCCCTTGCCGGTCGCGCCGTGAGAAACTGCATCAGCGCCTTCCTCCGCCGCGATTTGCACTTGGTGCTTGGCGATGAGCGGGCGGGCGAATGAGGTGCCGAGGAGGTAGTCGCGCTCGTAGATGGCTCCGGCCTGCAGGGTGGGGAGGACGTATTCGTTCAGGAATTCTTCACGGAGGTCGCGGACGATAAGCTTGCTTGCCCCACTCTGGAGCGCTTTTTCTTCCAGCCCGTCAAGCTCTTCACCCTGCCCAACATCGGCACTAAAGCAGATGACTTCGCAATCGTATTGTTCGCGGAGCCAGCGGACGATGACGGAGGTATCAAGGCCGCCAGAGTAGGCGAGGACGACTTTGTGTACGTTTTTGAGTACGTTTTTGGGTGTATTAGCCATGCAGTTCTTCTCCAGATGAAACGGGGAACCGTGTAGGGAACGTAGAGAGCTAGGAGACAGGGGGGGATCATGTAGAAAAGACTGGCGCTGTTACAACGCCAGTCTCTCGTACTGGTGGAGCTGAGGGGACTCGAACCCCTGACCCCAACACTGCCAGTGTTGTGCTCTCCCAGCTGAGCTACAGCCCCACGGAAAACCCAACCAATAGTTTTGTTCGTTTGGTGGTGGAGGTGAGGGGACTTGAACCCCTGGCCTCGACAGTGCGATTGTCGCGCTCTCCCAACTGAGCTACACCCCCGTTGCCGTAGGCAAGTATAGCATACGGAGTGGGGGATGTCAACTAGCAATCGTTGAGAACCACGAGCTGCATAGAAGAAGAGCGCGACAACACACCAGGAGTGTGTCCGGCGCTTCGCTTGTGGGCGAGAGCACCGGAACGGTTTAACGATTTACCAGCGTTGGCCGCCGCCGCCGCCGCGGAAGCTTCCACGGCCACCGCCGCCGCCAGCCCCACCGCCGCCACCACCGCGACGTGAAGCGCTCCCAAATCTATTTCGTTCTTCTGCTTCGTTGACGCGCAATTGCCGCCCGTCAATTTCAAGCCCATTGGTTTGTTCAATCAACGTTGCAGGATTGCTTACTTCCATCTCTACAAACCCAAAGCCTCGTGAACGTCCGGTGGTACGATCATTGATGACACGTGCGCTCTGCACGTCGCCATGCTCACGAAACAGCTCTGCCAGCTCACCATCGTCTACACGCCACGGCAAATTCCCAACAAACAACTTGATGTACATTCTTTACTCGACTCCTAACCCAACCCTTTTACGCCCACTGCGCTCTTTGGTTGAGGTGATGAGCAGGGAAACACCCTCACTCATATTGAATATCTACTTCCGAACACCGGACATAGCAGGAACCGTTCACAAGGCTACCTTGCTGCTACTTTCTACGTGTTCAAATGTACTCGAAAGTACGCTTTGTCCATTTCCGAAATTCCTGCTTCGACCTGTACAGCCTTCTCAGGTGAAGGACTTACACACAGTCCACAGGCGTCTTTTACGTCCCGACGTAGCCACGACCGGGGACGGTTGGTTTATGCGGCACCAACAAGCCTCATCTGCCTTTTTTCATGAATTCCGATCATTTCACAATCCGTATAACCGTTCGGTATATTGTCGTCGGTTGCTTGGGATGCGGAGGGAAAGACGTATTCCTTCCCGCCCCCACCGCTCGAAAGTCTTTACCGAGATGCCGACCCGCTCTGAAAACGGTCGAATGTTATACATCCTCATAACGCGTTGTACACGACACTTCTGAACACGTTTCAAGAGCTAGAAACAATCTCCAAAAGACAAACGGACAAATTCTTTTCTTTCCTCTGCGGAGATTAAATTATCTCAACGAGAAGAACATTTTGCGCGGCATTGACATTTTAATCAACGACAGAGCCGCTTTGGCAAAACGAAAACCAAGCTGCCACATACAAAATATCTGAAAGCGGCTTCGGCGTGACAAGAGCTTCCGTTCCAACGCAAACACGCCATTTAAGAAGCATCTTGGTGACAGCAGTATAGCACAGCAGACGCCTTTTGCCAAGTGGTTGTTTTCAGTCGCCTTTTTTTGCTCTTGCCTTTGCCTCTCTACTGGTTTGCTTACTGGTTTGCCCTCTCTTCTTGCCCCTGCTATACTTGGCTGCATTATCTTTACCGGGAGATGGTATTCCCGTTCTCTCTTAGTTAGAAACACGAAAAGAATTTCTATGACTATGCGCGAAGAATCTTACACCACGACCTTTACCGAAGAAACCTATATCAACCGTGAGCTAAGCTGGATAGAATTTAACAAACGGGTGCTAGAAGAGGCCATGAATGACGGAAACCCCCTTCTAGAACGTACCAAGTTTGTCTCTATCTTTGCCTCCAACCTCGATGAGTTCTTTATGATCCGCGTCAGCGGTATCAAACAGCAGGTTGCCGCAGGCGTCAAGAAGCGCTCGCCCGATGGGTTGACCCCCGACGAGCAACTTGTCGCCATTCGGCGGGCGGTGATGCCGGTTATTGAGCAAAAGCGCACCCTCTTCCTCCAAAACCTTATGCCGCAATTGCGAGAACATGGCATCTTCCTGCTCAACTACGACGATTTGCGGGAAGACCAACGAAAGTGGCTATCAGACTACTTCTACCGCCAAGTATTCCCCGTCCTGACGCCGCTTGCCTTCGACCCAAGTCACCCTTTCCCCCACATCTCCAACCTCAGCCTCAACCTGGCGGTGGTGATGTGCGAGGAGGAAAAACAGCGGTTGTTTGCCCGTCTGAAGGTGCCAGAAGTCTTGCCCCGCCTGATCCCCATGCCTGAACACCTCTGCAAGGATGATCGAGAGTATGAAGATAGCCTTCTCCAGCAGTGCTACTGCTTTGTGTGGCTTGAACAGCTGATTATGGCGCATTTATCGGCCCTCTTCCCCGGCATGAACGTCAGCCAAGCTTTTGCCTTCCGCGTGACGAGAGACGCCGATATGGAGATTGAGGAAGATGAGGCCGACGACCTGCTTAGCACGATAGAGCAAGGCGTGCGGCAACGGCGATTTGGGCGGGCGGTGCGCATGACCGTCAGTGATGAGATGCCGGAAGATATCTGCAACCTGCTGATGAAGAAGATGCAGCTTGGCCCCGAAGATGTCTACACGATGCGCGGGCCGTTGGGGTTGAGCGATCTTATCTCGCTCTCCAAACTCAACCGCCCCGATCTCAAAGACGCGCCCATCTTCCCCGGCGTGCCGATGTGCCTCCACAATCACTCTGACATCTTCTCTGCCATCCGCCGCCAAGATATTCTCCTCCACCACCCCTACGATTCCTTTACGCCGGTGGTAGAATTTATCCAGGCGGCGGCGGAAGACCCCGACGTGCTGGCCATCAAGCAGACGCTCTACCGCGTTGGCAGCAACTCGCCCATCGTCAAGGCGTTGATGAATGCACGCGAGTTGGGCAAGCAGGTCTCGGTGCTGGTTGAGCTGAAAGCGCGCTTTGATGAGGAAAACAACATCGTCTGGGCGCGGGCGCTTGAGCGGGCGGGGGTGCACGTGGTCTATGGGCTGATGGGCCTCAAGACACACTGCAAAGTCACGCTTGTTGTGCGCAAGGAAAACCAAGATATTCGGCTCTATGTGCACCTTGGCACCGGCAACTACAACGATGTAACCGCGCGCATCTACACCGATCTGGGTCTCTTTAGCTGTAATCCGCAGCTAGGGGCCGACGCGGCGGATCTCTTCAACTACCTGACCGGCTACAGCCGCCAACGAGAGTATCGCAAACTGCTTGTTGCGCCGCGCACGCTCCGCTCAAAGTTTTTGGGCCTCATCGAGCGGGAGACGGCCATCCACAAAGAGCAGGGTAATGGCCGCATCATCTTCAAGATGAACTCATTGGTCGACCCAGAGATAATCGACGCGCTCTACCGCGCTTCGCAGGCGGGTGTTGAGATCGACCTCATCCCGCGGGGGATCTGCTGTCTGCGACCGGGGGTGCCGGGGTTGAGCGAGACGATCCGCGTGCGCAGCATTGTGGGCACGTTTCTTGAGCATACCCGCATCTACTACTTCTACAACGGCGGCAAAGAAGAGATCTACCTTGGCAGCGCCGACTTGATGCAACGCAACCTAGACCGGCGTGTTGAGACGATTTTCCCGCTTGAAGATCGGACGCTGAAGGAATATGTGCGCGACCGGTTGCTCGACGCCTACCTCCGCGATAACCAGCGCACCCGTGTGCTGCAACCCGATGGGACATATCATCGTCTCTCCCCACAAGATGGCGAGCCGGAGGTGGATAGCCAACTCATTGATATGGGCTTCCACGTCTACGAGTCAGATATGGGGTTAGCCGCCTATCAAGAGGAAATCAATCACTAGTCGTTCACTAATCGCTATTAGTCGCTAGAAGAGTGCACTATGCGCTTATTCATTGCACTCACACTACCAAATACAGTCATAAAGGAATTGGAGGCGGTGCAGCAACAAATGCGCCGCGCCAACTCCCCCCAAGCGCAGCAGGTGCGGTGGGTCGTTCCCAAGAACATCCACCTCACCCTGCAATTTCTGGGGGAAGCGGCAGATGACCAAGTACCAAGGTTGGTAGAGGCGGTCGAAGCGCTGCACACCCACCGTCTCCCCGCGCTTCACCTGGCAGAGGTTGGGGCCTTCCCTTCTCTCACCAGCCCAAATGTGGTATGGGTTGGCGTGGCGGGGGAGATCGATGTGCTCCAACAGTTGCAGGTGGCCGTCGTCGAGGCGATGGAGCCACACGGCTTCACGCCGGATAAAGGATTTCACCCGCACTTGACGCTTGGCCGCGTCCGGCGAGAAACCCGTTCCCGCGACAAGCGGCTGCTTGGCGAAGCGCTGCAGCAGGTGGCCGTGCCCAACCCGTGCGATTGGCAGAGCGGCCCGCCAGTTCTCTACCGCAGCACCCTCGCCCCCTCCGGGGCTGTCTATCAACCACTATCAAACACATTCGGAAAGTAGGGATTAAGTTCATGAGGAAGACACTCTTTCTCGTGCTTCTCGTGGTGGGAGCACTGTGGGGGGCAGCAATGCCGACCCACGCCCAAAAGCAGGAAACGCAGTGGTTTGAGCGCCCAACAACGCACTTTCGCATCCTCTACACGGCGGGACACGAACCCACGGTTGAGACCTATGCGGCGTTTGTTGATGCGATCTATGATGATGTGGCGACGATTTTCAGCCACCGCCCCGAAACGCCTCTCACCCTGCGGCTCTACCCCACCCAAGAAAGCTATTCGACAATCAATCCCCTTGCTCCTTCGCTGCCGGGGATCGTCGCGCACGCTGATTTTCGCCATCGGGAGGTGGTGGTCATCCTCTCTGAGACGCAAAGCCAAACTCCTGAGGAGGTCGAAAACAATGTGCGCCACGAATTAACCCATATCATCGCGGCAGAATTGAGCGGCAATCGGCTCAATACAGGGTTTCAGGAGGGGATTGCGCAATATATGGAGGAAAACACCCCCGACTCATCCGCCATCCGCACCAAGATTGAGCTATTGTCGCGGGCGGTTCAGGAGGGCAATATCGTGTCGTGGAGCGACTTTGAAAACCGTGATATGATCTACGGCAACCCACAAATCAGCTACCCACAGACGCTCTCTGCAGTTGCCTTCCTGATTGAGCGCCACGGCTTTGGGATGTTCCGCGACTTTATAGCCATCAGCGAGCGGAGCAGCGGCTATCGTTCGGCTCTAGAGCGCGCCTATGGCGTGCCATCGACCGAGCTTGAAGCCGCGTGGCGGGAATGGATACCGTCGTTCATCGAGGGCGGCTACCGGCATAGCACCCTTGCCTCCTATGACCTTTCCTACGCCCACCAACTGCTGCAGCAAGGCCGCTATCAAGAGGCGAAAACCGAGCTTGAACAGGCGATTGTCTGGCTGCAGGAGAATGAGCAGCCCAAGATGACCCCCGAAACATTGCAGGCCATCATCGCAGAGGCACAATCGCTCCTTGCGCGCAGCCAAAAGGGTGCTGAAGCCAATCGGCTCGCCCAAGAGACCCGCCTGGCGATAGAGCGCGGCGAGTATGATGTCGCGGTGCAATATCTGCAGCAAGCCCGTGCCCTCTACCAAGAGTTGGGCGATACGCGCCAACAAAACGTCTTGCAGACCTATGCGATGTGGATAGAGCGCGGTGGCCAGGCGATGGCGCGGTTGGAGGAGGCAGAGCACCTTGCCCGCACCCTGCGTTTGCCACAGTCGCGGGAGGCCTCCAAGCAGGCCGCGATGGAGTTTGCCGCCTTGGGCGACGCCACTCATCAGCAGGAGGCCGTCTCGCTGCTCAAGTCCGCCGGTGATCAACAGTGGATCGCCGGTATTGTGCTGACCTTGGTGGGGATTATGGGCGTGGCGGCGAGCGCGTGGGGCCATTGGAAGATACCAGAGCAAGAGGTGTGGTGAGGCCAAAGCAAGGCCAGAGAGAGCAGTGTCAGGATTTTTCTGACATAGAACTCAGGGTTTGAAGGAGAAAAGTTCAGGGTTTTCCCGATTGCGAAGATGCATCAGGTCAAGTACACTAAAAACGTGATGTGTAAATGGCTGGAATGGTCCTTCAACACTAATCCAACAGTCACAAGCGCAGTGAGGCGTATATTGTAACTGTTTCTCGCAATGAATCATGTATTTCCCGATGCAGGGGTGTTATGGCGCAGCATTTCTGCTTTCGGGAAATTTTGTTTTTTCGAGCCATACACACACGACCATCCTTCTTTCACCCTTTTACCCACAATCCACCATCACATTTCCTATTCTATACACCAAAAGCCCCTCGCAATCACGTGCATTTCTATTCGTACACGCGGTGCAAGAGGCTTTCTGCTGTTTGCAAGAGAGTGGTGCGTAAGAGTAGCTAAGAGCTATGAGCTATAGACTGACTGTAGGCCATGCGCGCTTCACCAGCGCGGGGAGGACTTCTCCCGCCTTGCCGGGCAAACGGTAGTATCCTTCTTCTGCGAGGTAAGTAACGTCGGGGTTGATGATGGCCACTGTCGTGCCAAGTTTTCTTGCGAGTTCAGGCAGAGAAGCGGCGGGTTGGACGAGGGCCGACGTCCCGACAGAGAGAAAGAGGTCGCACGTGACGCTCAGCGAGGTGGCAGCCTCAAACGCATCGTGTGGGAGCGCTTCGCCAAACCACACCACGTCTGGCCGCAGCAGTTGGCCGGTGTGCGGGCAGCGCGGCGGGATCTGACTTTCATCCCACTCCTCAACCACCGCCTTATCTTCAAACCGCACAGTGCGGGCGATACTGCCGTGCAGCTCAATGACGTTGGCATTGCCAGCGCGCTGATGCATCCCATCTACATTTTGCGTAATCAAGGCAAAACCGGGGACATGTTGCTCCATCGCCACCAATGCGTAGTGGCCAGTATGTGGCTTCGCCTCCGCAATCAGTTGTCGCCGCCACTGGTACCATTCCCACACAAGCTTTGGATCACGTAGGAAGGCCTGTGGGGTGGCCAATTCCTGTGGTTCGTACTTCTCCCAGAGGCCGGTTTGGGCGTCGCGGAAGGTCGGGACGCCGCTTTCGGCAGAGCTTCCCGCCCCCGTCAGCACAACGACCCGCTCCGCACTGCGAAGCGTTTCAACGAGGCTGTCGGGGATTTCCAAGCTGGCTGTCAATTCCTCGTGCTGATCTGCCATATGCCGCTCTATCCTTTCTATCGTTCCTCTCCACTAACTCCACACTGCGATATATCCATCATTTGGCTCTATGATGGCGGCTATGATGAATGCTGCTCTTGCAGGTGGCGGTTTGAGGAGGAGGGAGAATATCCATCTAGCGCAAACCACAGCGCCACCGCCACCAAAACCCAGCTCAACATCCAGTGGGTTTGATTGTAGGCCCCCTGCAAGAAATCAACCACCGAACGAGAGGCGGGTATTTCTTGGTACAAATGCTGCATGCTCATTGCCAACGGCTGCTGGATATCGGCTGCCCACCATGCACTCAGCACTGTGCCATAAAACTCCCACGCAATCGAACATGAAAGCGTTACGGCTATCGAGGTGAGCAAAATCACCGCGGCAGAATACCATTTACTGGGTTGCGGGTGGAGAGGAGGAAGAAGAACTGACTCAGAGAGCTGCTCGGCGAGCGGCGGCGTATCGACAATCTCCCCCGCCGCGGCGGGTAATACCGCGTGCGTTGGGGCCGCCGGTGCCATCTCCAGGGCAAGACTACTCAACAACCGATTGGTGAGGTCTGGAGGAGCCTGCCACTGCAGTTCGGTGTGGAGTATGTGATCAAGGCGGTCTTCAGCCCGCTCCTCTGGCAGATCGTTGAGATCATCGTTGAGATCATCGTGTTGGATCAATGACTGTATCTTCATAGAAATGGTGGCCACCCCCACGAGCGGGCACCACCGTCCTCCTTTGTGCCTTCCCAAGAACGAATGACGTGGTACTGTGGGTACGGTTGAGTACCATTACCACATAATTTTATTTTGTTACTGCACATCTACCCAGAACACGCTAACAGAACGACGTAGAGTGCTTGCAGCCCCCTATCATCAAGGATAGTGGCCCAGTATGGATAGTCTGAGTAGTGTGAGCAGTCGTTCCCATTGTTGCAGCCGGGGTGGTGGTTGGCGCGGCCACAGGCGTAGGTGCAGAAGACGTGGCCGATATGGCCGCCGTCGGAGCTGATGCCGTTGGGGCTGGCTTGCTCCGCCGCCCGTCGGCTGATTGCCCTTGTTCCTGCTCTTGTTCTTTGACGATGGCCAACAACCGCTCTTTGCCCCGACGGATATGGCTCTTGACCGTGTTCAACGGGATATCTAGGATATCAGCGATGTCGGTATATTTCAAGTTGTCGAAGTAGTAGAGGGTCAAGACAAGCCGATAGTGCTCGTCTAGTTGGGTGAGCGCGTTGCGTACCTTTGCCTGCACCTCACGCGAATCAAGTACCCCTTCTGGGTCGTGCCAACGGTCGTTGTCGATAACCACAGAGACGGGGTCGTGGTCAAGGTCATCAGTTTGGGTGATGACCGGCACCTGCCGCCCACGGCGACGCAGCTCATCCCGACCTAAATTGACCACCAAGCGGTAAAGCCAGGTGGTAAAGCGGCTGTCGCCCTGATATTGGTGGAGGCTGCGGAAGAGCCGCAAAAATGCCTCTTGCGTCAGGTCGGCCGCATCTTCTGGGTTTTTGAGCACACTCATCGCAATACTGTAGACATAGTGCTGCTGACTATGAATGAGTTGGGTCAGCGCGTCGGTATCACCTTGCTGTGCCCGCAGGATCAGTTCACGCGATGGTTCTGTCAACATCCTACTCCCTGGGTGCCGTTCCAATCGGTGCCCGCGGGTGGTGGAGCACATGCTCCTTCCGTCGGGCAACCCCATTGAGTGACCGTTGGAGGCTCCCATTCAAAGCTTGTGGGCAAGATGCCACTGCAAACACCTTGCATCCCGTGGCTACTCCCAACCCCGAAGGATTGGGCTTCTAGGGGATACCCCCAAGCTGTGTAGCCCCACAGCCAGTATAGTTATCGCGGCGTTGAGGTCTCGGTCTGTTCTTGCAACATCTAAAGCGCATGGAAGCCCTTTTATCCCACCGCGAAAGCTGGTGAGCTTTACGGGCTATTCCGTAAGACGCGGGAGGAGGCAAAAAGGTTGCATTCCTTATGTGCAGGCTTGTTGTCTTGCTGATATACCAAGTAGGAGGGGCAGGAAGATGGCGAGAGAACGCAGAGGAAAGGAAGCAAAGTTGGTGATTTTGGTCAGGGAACGGGGTCGTGGCCGCCGCGGGCGAAGGGGTTACACCGCAAAATGCGCCAAATGGCAAGCCACCCCCCCTTGAAGATGCCATGCTTTTGGATCGCCTCGTAGCCATATTGCGAGCATGTGGGGGTGTAGATGCAGCTCGGCGGTAGCCATGGCGAGATGGCCCGTTGATAAAACCGTATGAGGGTGAGGGCAAGCCACTTCATAATACCAAGATTTGGTCGACACCACCCCCAACACCCCGATACCCCGTCTTGCGGTGTAGCAATGTGGCAGGAAGATAGGCCGCCATTGTTCCTTTCTGATATTCTCTTGGCACACGCGGCTAAGACCGACAACCTCGGCCGGGTGGGCAGCAAATGCGGTGAACAACCCGTTCTCTGGCAGGGCCGGAGGGCGGGGGAAGAAGAGACCCCGACACACCAACAGCCAAACACCAGCAACCAACTCTCGTGGGGAAACCTCACCCACAGATTGTTGATTACTGGCGACTGACTATCGGTAACGGGTCGTCTGGGTGTTGTCTATCCGAAGCTTGCTTAGTCGAGTGGCTCTTTCCCGATAGTAAACGCCGTGGTCTTATCGCCCAACGCAATACAGCTGATCTGCTCCACTGCAAAGCGCCGTCCACCACTCACCCAGGCCGTCGCTTCTTCGAGAATACCGCGGGCGATAAAAAAGTTTAGACCAGGATCGGGGCGCAAACTACTCGGGTCACGGGTAATGTGATATACAAACCGATCTTTTTCCTCCTCAACGTGGCTTGCCTGATCACTAAACCGGTCGAAGGTCTGGGCTGTGGCATTGAGCACAATCTTCAGCTTCATGGTGATCGGCATCAGCTTCAGGGCAAGGTCAGCCATTCCCAACAACGGCCCAAATTCCTTTAACCCCAGGGTGAACGCAACGCGACCCGCACGCAACTCCAACCCGCGCGCCCCACGGGGGCCATACATCGTCCCCAATGCAACCGACGTTGCCGCAATGGCCTCAAAGGGAAATTCCTTTTTGAGGTCGTTGGGGGGATACGCTTCGATGTACTGCGGCAATTCAGCAAGTCGCAACAGCGCCTTCACGCCATTAGCGCCCATCACTTCTTCGAGTGACACAAAGGTAAGACGGCCGATCTTATTGGGATAGTGCAGGCCACGGAAGGTATCTACTACTGTCGTCATCGGCTCTCTGGCTCCTTAATACATGTAACTGAGGGTACGACAGTGCAAACGCTGCAGCACCACTATAATACCAGAAAAATGAAATTTGCGCATCATTCGTGACACTCCGCCTGCGCATGAGCGCGACGGCTTCTTGCAGGCGCTCTCTGAGAGTCCGCCACACAAGCCACTTGCCCCGTGTTCGGGGAACTACGCAGAACCCGCACCAGGTACGGGATACGATACTTTGTCCTTCCTGATCGCAAGGACGAAAGGTTGCGAGAAACCCTCCTTACCACGGCCATCTCCAGCGCGTGGCTCACGGTGGGTCTGTCCGGTCATAATTTCTCCCCTCACATATGCAAGGGGCTGTCGGTGACCCCATGCCCCTATCGTACCGCACCGTCCCAGGCGAGCATACTCTCGGCACCGCATTGAGGTCGTTTATCCGTCCCTTCATCAGAAAGGCATAGGGAGCTGCCGGTATGTGCTGGCAGAGGAACGCTCCTCCTTTCTGACATCAAGATTGAGATCTGACACGCCTCCCCCATATCTTAGGGGATCGTCTCGCTTTCCCAAAGACTTTGCCCGAGTACTGCCTCTCCGCGGGGATAAACGCCCGTGGCGTGCAGCGGGTTCGCTCGGTGACATTCCGCACGCGCTCAAGCGCAGCGGCTTCTCGCTTGCGCGAAGGCTCCGTCCGAGCCTGTAGGATATCCTGAGCAGCATTTCAACAAACTCGCCTTACCACAGGGTTACCACAGGGACAAACATCCGTGGCTTGCGGCGGGTTCACACAGTCAACCATTGACGCTTATCTTTGCATATCCTACCACTACATGACCTGTTGTGTCCACTGAGAATTATAGCATATTCTGGTTAGGTGCTTGTTCAAAAGCAACCGGTATCAAGCCACACCATATCAATGGCAGTCGGAAGGCAGCATATCGCCATACCTGTCTCCTCTCAGGCAAACTGCCCTTATTCCTCCCAAAAGGGGCGTACCCATCCCCGTTCCGCAAGATGCTCCCGAAAATCAAGCATCGCCGTGTAGGTAGGCAGCACAAACAACGTCGTGTGTGGTGGCAGTTCCGCCAATGCGCACTCAAGCGCCTGTGGCAGTTCTGGCTCCTCAGCCATCCGGTCTGGTTCGACGCCGGCATACCGCAACCGTACCATCATATCTGCCGACCGTGTGCCGCTCACCACCACATGCGCCACACGCCCGCCAAGCGTTTCAAAATCGGCGTCCCACAGCCACGAAACATCTGTCCCATCGGCGTGGCGGTCGTTGATAGCGATGAGTAGGTGGAGGGCAGGGTGGGCAGGTTTCTCCTCACTATTTTCGCCCCGCTCGCCAAGCAACATGCGGACGGTTTCGCTTGCACCGACGGGGTTTTTGATGAGCGCTATCAGTAACGACGGCCCGCCTTCACCAACTTCAACCCGCTCAATCCGCCCAAACGCCGCCCGGAAGGTCGACAGGGTCTCTTGGATGGTCGTTGGGGGGAAGTCATTGACAATGCCAAATGTCGCTGCTGCCAACGCATTGATGGCATTGTAGAGGCCGGGGAGCGGGATGTGGAGACGGAGCGGGGCAGGGGGCTGTGTATGGCTGTCTGTGTGGCCATCTGTGTGGCTATTTGTGTGGCCGTTTGCGTGGTAATGGATTTCCATATCGCTGCCGCTGACCCCGTGCATCTCAAGCGTTTTGAGCGAGATGTGGGGAGAGGGGCGGCAGTGCCCGCATTTTGAGCACTCATAATGGCCAATATGGCCGTAGAAGGCTGCATGATAGTCATAGCGGTGGCCACACCTACGGCAAAACTGCGAATCAGCCGTGTGCGCCGCGGCTCCACTGGCGTGGCGGGTATCATCAAGACCGTAGTAGACCACCCGCGCGGTCAGCTCCTCTCCCAAGTAGGCCACTGCCGGATCATCGGCGTTGAGCAGGATAGTCGATGTTTCTGGGAGGGTCACAAGTGCTTCTTTCCACACTTTCGCAATCGTATCAACCTCTCCATAGCGATCAAGCTGGTCGCGGAAGAGGTTATGAATAAGAACGAAGCGGGGATGCGTTTCGCGTATGGCCTGCGGAAAGGCCGCCTCATCCGTCTCAAAGAGCGCGCTATCTGCATTGGGTATGCCGCGCCAATTGCTGTGCGCCAATGTCGTCGCCGTGAGGCCGGTGATGAGGTTTGCGCCCGCGCGGTTGTGTATCACCTGTTGGTCGTTGGCCCGCAAGAGCGTCGCTATCATACGGGTGGTGGTGGTTTTGCCATTGGTGCCCGATACGAGCGTCACCCCGCCCGGCAACGCCGCCGTCATCCGCTGGAGGATGGTGGGGTCTACGGCGCGCGCCACCGTCCCTGGCACATTCGTCCCGCCGCCCAGACGCAGTGTCCGGCTGATGAAGCTGGCAAGATTGCCTGCCGTCGTGGCGATGGCTCTTCGTAGCGAATCTATCATACTGCCTCCATTACTCGTCTAGATGAGCATCGGGGATGTCTTCCAATGAGAGCTTTGACAGGGTGGCGTAGTTGGTTCCCCACACATATTCCGCGCCAAGTGCGGCACTTTCCGCAGGCGTCCCGATGATGTAGACCGGCAGATATTGATACCGCCGCCGCGCCCGCTGTAGCCAATCTTCGTCGCCCGGCTCCACGATATCGACCCACACATCGCGGCGATACTCCTCAACGTACTGCAGATAGTAGAGGATGGTGCCCTGTTCCCACCGCGTGATGATGACGCTACTTGGCTCAACGCGGGCCAATATTTCGTGCCCAAACGTCCGGTAGATCCACCGATCCGACTTGTCGTTGTCGGGGAAGCTCTGATAGCCGGTGATCCCCATCAAAACCAGGAACAAGAGGATGATAGGGTGCAGCATACGCGGCTTGGAGCGATCCCGAAACCCCATTGAACGCCGTGGATTGCCCGCCAACCCGCGTGCTATCGCCGCCGCCCCCACGCCTATCCACAGGACACACGGCAGCAACAGCGGTGAGAGGAACATCTCTTCATCGGTCACTGCGTCGCCCAGGCTGATGTAGTAGAAGACGGTTATGCCTGCCACCCACATACTGCCGACCCACATCGCCGGACGGCGGAAGAATAATACCAGACACCCGATAATACTCAGCACTAACCCCGCCGGACTTAAATCTGCCCACAACCGTTCGCGTATCTCAATCGCCGTTTGGAAGAGGTGATCGACCGTCGGCGCAACGAACACTCTCTGCCGCATGACGCCGCCGAAGAGGTGGTCTATCGCTTCCTGCCACGTCTGCGGCGCGCCCCAAAAGTAGGTGATTGGCTCACCGGCGACATAGGGGTATAACCCGTGGTCAAGCCCACTGAAAGGGCCAAAGCGGGCATATTGTATCAAGACGTACGTCCACGGCAGCAGCCCAATGATACCCCATATCACCATTCGCAGAAAGAGAAAGCGCGGTTGGCGATCAAAAGAACCGTAAGAACCGTAAGAACCGTAGGAACCATGGGAACCACGGCGTCGAGAGTTTTGCTCTTGGAAGAGCGGTAAAACGCCAAAAAACAACAGCAGTGGCGCGGCACTAAAGGCAAATGAGCCGTGATGGCTAATCCCCAACCCCGTCACGCATGCCGCCGCACAGCGGGTCAAGCCACGGTGCGAGGGCGATTGCGAGAGGAAGAGCAAACACGCAAGTAATGCGATAAACAGCGTATTGAGCGTGTAGACCTCTGCAATGGTTGCTGCATTCCAGAGGCTTGTTGCCGTTGCCAGGGCGACCGCCGTCAGCACCCCCGCCAGTAGTGAGCCAGTGGTCAGGTGGGTGAGGATAGCCGTGAGTGCAACCGTCCCCGCGCCCGCAATCACGGATATGAGCGTGACGCGGTGAGCGACACTACCCATCTGCAGGAACGTCGCCAGCTTACCGAGTAGGGTGAAAAGCGGATAGCCGGTAGGGTGCGGAACGCCCAATATCGCCGCCGCAAACTGAAATTCAGCACTGTCGCCTGAGAGCAGATCGGGGGCCGCCGTGAACCGATAGAGGACTAATGTGCCCCCAAATGAAAGGAGCGCAAGGAAGAGGAGCGACCAACGGTCAATAGGAAACGGAAGCGGGCTTCGTTCGTTGGAAGTGCCAATCATAGGGTAGCGGGAGGGTAGGTTGTTCTGGCCTACGGGTTGAAGCCAGCACGGCGGAGAGCATCAGCGAGCGCACTCTCTCCCGCGTCCGCCTCATCGGCATCGTCGGAGGTAGAGTAGATGGGGGTAGAGGGAGCAGGAGCGGGATACCATTCCTGGTCGTGGTCGTCTGACCAATCCAGCGCCAATTCCTGACCATCTCCGGCCATCGCCACCACATCATCCACCGGCAAGACCAATAAATCAATCATCGTGGCATCGCGGCGGCGCTCATCAAGGCTGTGTATCACCTGAATATTGTCGCGCGCCTCAATACAGCCGGAGAGCGTCTTTGGAGGCCGTTTGGGCGGGTTTTCGCCTGCCATTATCTCTGCCACCTCCTCCCGCGTGGGGATACCAGTGTCGACAAAGAGAATGGTCGTTGACACGGTGGGGTAGAGCAGCGACAAGATGGCGCGCGTCTCCTCAAGCTGCTTGATGGCGCGGTGGAGGCTGTTGGCCGAACGGCTCGCCTTGATCTCGCACACCCACGCATGGTGCTTATCTTCGATGCAGACGGCGTCTAGCTCACGATATTTGATGATGGCGCGGTTGCCATAGCGCTGTTCATACTCCAAAATGCGGCGGTCGGACAGCTCAACATACCGCCCTACCCAGTCACGGATAACCGTTTCGGCCTGCATGCTGAAGATATCGCGCTGGCTTGGCGGACGCATCGCACGTTGGTTGTTGCGCTGGATGACGAACTGCTCAACATGGGCACGATACCGCGGATCTTGCGCGGTAGTCAACCGGGGACGGGCATAGCTCACCGCACCCATACCTCATTCCTTTCTTCCCAAGGCTTGCGACCGTTGGTAGGCGGCCCAAATACCATCACTAAGCACCGAAGGTAACCCACCTTGCATCAATGCATGCAACCCCGCCGCGGTCGTGCCGCCGGGGGAGGTGACTGCGTTGCGGAGTTGGGCAAGATGCGCATCGCTTTGCGCCGCATACTCCACTGCCCCGCGCACGGTTTGGAAGACCAATTGCTCTGCGACATCGCGCGAAAAGCCAAGATGTACGCCTGCATCTATCATCGATTCGAGTATCAAGAAGACATATGCCGGGCCACTCCCGCTAATCGCCGTTGCCATATCAAGGTAGGCTTCCTGCTCAACTATCTGTTCCTTGCCAAACGCCCCGAAGAGCGCCTTCGCCCACGCACGCTGTTCGGCAGTCACGTCTGGCGATGGTACCCATACGGTCATCCCCTCGCCAATCTGCGACGGGGTATTGGGCATGGCGCGGATGACAAGCGGGTGATTGAGACCGTCGTGGAAGGTGTGGAGCTGAACACCAGCCGCAATAGAGATGCAAAGCGCGTCGGTGGCGAGTGTTCCCCGCAGCGAGGGCAAGAGCGACGGGAGCACTTGCGGCTTGACGGCAAGAATGACCGTCTTTGCCGAGCGCACCACCGCCAACGTATCATCGCTTGTGGCAACATGATAGCGGCTTTCAAGCTCGTGCCGACGGCTCTCACGCGGCTCGGCGACGGTGATGTGCGAGGCGGGGAGGAGGTTGTGCTGCAACACCCCACTCAGCATTGCTTCACCCATCGCCCCTCCGCCAACAAAGGCAAGCGGTTGTTGGTGCATATGTTTCTACCTTCCAGAACGCAAAACAAAAGCCATCCGTCGGGTGGCGAGGAGGGCTTCCTGGTACATCATTTGGCACAAAGCCGCACCTACGGGAGAGTGCTCTGGCATGGTTGTCAGCTACCCAGAGCTAAAGCACCTGGGCTTGTGCTCGCTCCTCCACCCG
>CAZGLO010000024.1:0-46528 GCA_964526735.1 uncultured Chloroflexaceae bacterium
CCACCGCTGAAAGCGGGTGGGTTTCCCGCCCTGAAGGGTAAACATCTATGAAGTATCTTCTTCCTGGGGGGGGAGAATTGGCACGCCAGCGCGCAGCACCTCCATCAGCAGTTGGCGGTGCGAGGTCAGATCGGTGAGAAGAATGCGCTCATTTGGCCCATGCACAGCACTATCATACCGTCCCATGGCAACCGCCGCCACGGGTATGTTAAAGTGGTGCGTCAGGAGGTAGAGCGGTTGCGTGAACAGCCCAAAGGGAAGCAGTGGCAGTGGGGTGTGGTAGAGCCGTTCACCGATTGTTGTCCTGAGATGCTGCAAAAACACATCATCTACATCCGTCCGCACTGGCAAATAGCCACCCAAACTCCGCTCAATGCTGATATCTCCAAAGCCACGCTCGGAGAGATGCCGCCGAAGCATCTTCAGGACGCTATCGGGGTGTTGTTCTGGCACTAGCTGGAAATCGAGAATGGCGGAGGCTTTCGTTGGCACCGATGAAACACGAGATGCGGTATGCGGCATAGAGAGCGAAGAGATGTTGCACGTAGGGAGCGTGACTTCGGTGCGCGTCAGTGTTTTGCCGCTCATCCCAAAGAGAAATTCGGGGATATTCCACGCCTGCAATCGCCCTTCCTCGTCGATATTGGCCTCACGGAGCAGGGCATTGTCGGTACGGTTTGGGCCATCCACCTCATCGTAAAACCCTGCGATGCGGATATCTTCATCTGCCCCCTTGACAGCCCCCAACGCCCATACCAATCGCCACAATGGGTTGCGGACACTTGCAGAGCAGCTTGACGAAAGCGGGAAGGTCGGGCCATCGGTGCTCAACTCGACTTGCAGCCACCCCTTACTGCCGCAGTAGCAGAATGGTATCCCTGATGCATCGCGCTCGCCCGCGCTCGCCAAACACGCATTGAGATGAAACTTATTGAGATGCCGCCGGATGACACGGCCAAGGTTTGGGCTGCCGATAAGCTGCTCCCCCTCCGCCACGATTACGACCCCCATCGGCAATTCGCCATCATCCCCCAACACCGCCCGTATAGCATCAAGATGGGCCGCTAATGGCCCTTTGCCGTGCGCCACCCCACGGCCATACAATGCGCCTTCCCGTTCTGCAAGCTGAAACGGCTCATGGAACCAGTTGCGCCATGGGCCAGTTGGCGTGGTGTCGTAGTGGTGGTAGAGCAGGAGCGTGTATGGGTTGCGGCCATCGCGCCACCCTATCACCACCGGCGCGCCCTGAGTCTTGACTGTGCGCGTCTCAAGGCCAACCCGCTGCATCGCGTTGGCAATCAGCGAGGCGGTTGGCCCGAGTTCGTGGAACGCTTCGCTGGTCGATGGCTGGCTGCATAAGGTTTGTAGGAGCGAGAGGAGACGGTCTGCCCCAACAACAGTTATCTCTTCAGCAGACATGGGCTTGTTCCTTTATGATAAGTGATATCTGTTTTCAATTAAGGGTAGCGTTGCACCGTTGCGGCATGGCAGCGGCGGTATTGGCCGCATTGGTTGGTGCTACGTGGCAGACGGCGGGAGACATCGCCATGCCGCTTCCACCTGTGCCCGGCTCTCTGCTATGGAACCCCCATTATCAATGATCACCGTCGCATGGGCAAGGCGATCTGCTTGGGGGGGCTGCGCGGCGACCCGTTGTTCGGCCTCTTCGCGGCTCATCCCGCGGTGGTGCATCAGCCGCGCGATTTGCTGTTTTGGGGGGGCGGTGACAACCCAGATCGCATCACAGCGGGCTTTCCACCCCGTCTCAAGCAGCTTGATGGCGTCAACCACGGCAACTGGACACGACTCGTTGCGGGCGATATCGTCAAGCCAATCGAGTAGGGCTTGCTTCACCGCCGGATGAACAAGCGATTCGAGGTGGCGGAGGAGCGCGGGGTCTTCGAAGACCACCGCCGCCAATTTTTTGCGGTCGAGCGGGCCATCGGGCGCAAGAGTGATATCGCTCCCGAATGCAGCGACAATATCGCGGTAGACCGGCGTGCCGGGCTGTTGGAGGCGGCGCGCCACCTCATCTGCGTCAATTGTACACGCGCCACATTCCCGCAACATCGTGACAACGACACTCTTACCGCATGCAATACCGCCCGTTAGCCCTATCAGATAGGGAATATGGCGGGGATGGACGGGTTGTGATTGGGTCTGCTCTTGCATTGATGTGTGCTCAGAAAAAATATAAAAAGGTACAGGAAAATCAGTGGTCTCGTTTCCCCATGCGAGTAGCCCATGCTATAATCAGTTGGCGGGCACGAGGTGACGCGAACGCACGGGTGCTCCAGTGGTACCACAACCTCGTGCAGCAGAATGAGCATGTTTTAGGAGGGAGCGTTCTATGCCAGCCATTACCCACCTCATTCGGCCCGACATCGCTGAACTAGAACCGTATACCCCCATTGTACCACCAGAACGTATCGGTGAACGATTGGGTATCGCACAGGAGCAAATCATCAAGGTAGACGCCAATGAAAACCCCTATGGCCCCGCTCCGGCGGTCGCCGATGCACTAGTTGCCTCATTGGGGGCGATGGCCATCTACCCCGACCCCGAACACACCCGTCTCCGGGCCGCGTTGAGCGATTACACGCATCAACCGCCGGAACGCATTTTGTGTGGCGCGGGCGCGGATGAACTGATCGACCTGCTGCTCCGGCTGATGCTTGAGCCAGGCGATGCCATCATCGATTGCCCGCCAACGTTTGGGATGTACAGCTTCGATACGGCGGTATGCGGGGGGCGGGTTATCCAGATATGGCGGCAAGAAGACTTTTCTCTCGATATCCCTGCCATTGAGCAGACGGTTGCGACACACCACCCCAAAATCCTCTTCCTTACCTCGCCCAACAACCCTAGCGGCAACTTGACCACAAGAGCAGAGATCGAACGGCTGCTCGCATTGCCGCTGCTCGTGGTGGTTGATGAGGCATACGTTGAGTTTACCCACAACCGCCACGGCGTGAGCGAGTTGGTGGGGGAGCATGAGAATGTGGTCGTGTTGCGGACATTTAGCAAGTGGGCGGGGTTGGCTGGCCTCCGCATTGGGTATGGGCTATTCCCCGAATCCATCGCGACGCAGCTGTGGAAGATCAAGCAGCCCTACAACGTCAATGTTGCCGCGGAAGTGGCCGCATGCACCTCCCTCTCGCACCTTGACCACCTCCAAAAGAACATTGCTTGTATCGTCTCTGAACGTGCGCGTATGGAAGCGGCATTGGGGACATTTCCGTTTTTCCATGTCTACCCAAGCGACGCCAACTTCCTGCTTTGCCGCGTGACCCGCGGCGACGCGCGTGGTGTCCAGCACCACCTTGAGCAACACGGCATTATCGTGCGGCATTACCGCAAGCCGGGGCTTCAAGACTGTGTGCGGATTAGCATCGGGACGCCGGAACAAAATACTCGTGTTTTAAACGCATTGTCTGCCTATACACCACAAAGATGTGAAGGAAAAGCGTGAAAGCGCCAGAACATATAAGTAGCGTAAGTAGCGTACACGTTATACGGGACGAAAACTGAAACAAATCTGAGTAGTCAGAAGAGGAAACAGTGCAAGAAATCCTGAATTTTGCCCACAAACTTGCTTGGGAGGCAGGGAAGATTACCCTGCGTTACTTCCAAACCGAGATGACCACCTATCACAAGGAGGATGATTCCCCGGTAACGATTGCCGACCGCGAATCAGAGCTATTCCTCCGTGATTCGATCCTAAGGCGATACCCCGACCACTCCGTGCTTGGCGAGGAAGATGGCGAGAGCGGTAATCCCGACGCCACCTGGCGCTGGATCGTCGACCCCATAGACGGCACCAAAGCCTTTGTGCACGGTATGCCGCTCTACGGCGTGATGATTGGGGTTGAGCGGGAAGGTGTTCCGGTGATTGGGGTAGTAAATATGCCCGCCTTAGGAGAGATCGTCTATGCGGGAGCAGGTCTTGGGTGTTGGTGGAATGGGCGACGATGCTATGTGTCTCCTGCCAAGCGGCTCGCAGATGGCCTTGTGACGACCACAAGCGCCACCCGCTATGGCCGCGAGGGTATGCAAGATGTCTATGATCGCTTCTCGTTGCGGGCAGGGTTGTTCCGCACGTGGGGCGACTGTTATGGCTATCTCTTGGTGGCGACGGGGCGTGCGGTGGCGATGCTTGACCCCGTGATGAACCTGTGGGATGCCGCTGCCCTGCTGCCTATATTGCAGGAGGCTGGCGGAACGTTTACCGATTGGAATGGCCGTCCTCGCATCGACAGCGGCAACGGCATTGGAACCAACGGCCTCGTCTTCCAAGAGCTAATGCGCGTTGTCAAGGGCGAAGAATGACCACTACTCCCCCGCGACACGCCACTATCACCCGGCAGACGGGCGAGACCAATATCACGCTCTCGCTGCAGGTTGATGGTCGGGGCGAAGCTGATATCCACACGGGTATCGGCTTCCTCGACCACATGCTCGCCCTCTGGGCCAAGCACGGCGTCTTTGACCTCTCTGTGCAGGCGCAGGGCGACCTCCATGTTGACGAGCACCACACCGCCGAAGATACGTGCATCTGCTTAGGGCAGGCACTCGATCAAGCGTTGGGCGAACGGCGGGGGTTGGTGCGGACGGCGCACAGTTTTGTCCCCATGGATGAGACGCTTGGCTTTGTGGCGGTGGATTTGGGTGGACGGCCCTACTGCGTCATTGATGCGTCGTTTATCACACCGCGGGTGGGGCAACTGGGGACGGATTTGATCCCCCATCTCTTTGAAAGCGTCGCCTTTCACGGACGCTTGAATATCCACGGGCGCATCTTGTATGGCCACAACGACCATCACAAGGCAGAAGCGCTCTTTAAGGCGTTTGGGCGCGCGTGTGATGCGGCCACTCGCCTTGACGGTCGGCTGATGGGTGCGGTGCCAAGCACCAAAGGCGTACTCTAGCTTGAGGGGCAATGGCACACTCCTCACCCTTATGGATAATGGATAATGGATAATCGCGGTTAACGGATAATGCAGAGTTGAGGTTTAT
This sequence comes from uncultured Chloroflexaceae bacterium, assembly GCA_964526735.1. Lineage (GTDB taxonomy): Bacteria > Chloroflexota > Chloroflexia > Chloroflexales > Chloroflexaceae > JAAUSY01. The sequence continues at coordinate 5,017 of CAZGLO010000024.1, forward strand.
TATGGCAGAGGATGGATACCGAATTGAGAAAGACTCGCTCGGCGAGATACAGGTTCCGGTGAACGCACTCTACGGGGCGCAAACCCAACGCGCCGTCCACAACTTCCCGGTCAGCGGCATGCGCCCATATCCTGCTTTTGTGTGGTCGATGGCGACGATCAAGTGCACTGCCGCCGAAGTCCATCGCGATCTCGGCCTCCTTGACGCCAAGATTGCCGATGCGGTCGTCCAGGCGGCGGAGGAGATCATCAACGGGATGCACCGCCAGCACTTCGTGGTTGACCCATTCCAGGCGGGCGCGGGCACCAGCCACAATATGAACACCAACGAGGTGATTGCCAACCGCGCCAACCAAATTTTGGGCTACGAGATTGACGACCCCAATAAGCCCGTCAACCCCAACGACCACGTCAATATGGCGCAAAGCACCAACGACACGATCCCGACCGCCATCCGGTTGGGGTGCTTGTGGCGGGTTGAGGAGCTTGAGCAGACGATTGACGCGCTTGCTGATGCTCTAGACGAGAAGGCCAAAGAGTTTGATAACGTGGTGAAGTCGGGGCGCACGCACTTGCAAGATGCTGTCCCCGTGCGGCTTGGCCAAGAGTTTGGCGCATATGCATTGGCCGTGCGCAAGGATAAAGAGCGTATTTCGGTCGCGGCGAACCGCCTCCGCTCGTTGGGCATCGGGGGGACGGCAACCGGCACCGGCCTCAATGCGCACCCGGAGTATCACGAACGGATGGTCAAGCGGCTCAGCGAACGGCTGGGACAACCACTGCGCACCGCCGAAGACCTCTTTGAGCGGATGCAGAGTATGGCAGATCCAGCCGACTTCTCCGCAAGCATGCGCACGCTCTGCATCACCCTGACGCGTATCGCCAACGACTTCCGCCTCCTGAGCAGCGGCCCCACGACCGGCCTTGATGAGATCCGGCTCCCAGCCGTGCAGCCGGGGAGCAGCATTATGCCCGCAAAGGTCAACCCTGTGCTGGCAGAGATGCTCAATATGGCGTGTTACCATGTGCAGGGCAATGACCTGACCGTTTCGCTCTCTGCGCAGGCGGGCCAACTTGAACTCAACGTGATGATGCCAATCATCGCCCACAACCTCTTTGAGATGATGCACGTCTTGATAGGCTCGATGAGTGCATTCACGACCAAGTGCGTGGTGGGCGTGACGGCCAACGAAGAGAAGGCGACCGGCTGGCTGGCCAAGAACGCCATCCTCGTGACGGCGCTCAACCCAGTGATAGGCTATGCCAACGGGGCGCAGGTGGCGAAGGAAGCACTTGCCACCAACCGCACCATCAAAGAGGTGGTGATAGAAAAAGGACTGCTGCCAGAGGAAAAGGTGGACGAATTGCTGGACGTCTACGCAATGACCAATGGCGGCTTGATGGGCGGGTAAGCCTGCAGAGAGCGGTAGAGCGGTAGATATAGATACTTCAGATCTTCGATTGTTTCGATTCTTTCGATTGTTGGCGGCAGGGGGAAGCGGACGGGCGCGGGGTGAGAAGAACAAGCGAACGTTGCGCTTCCCTTTGCTTGTGGCTACATTAGGCAAGTTAGAACCATAGAGATACATCTAGGCACATCATTACATCTTTCTTGTTTTGTTTCCAAAGGACGATGAGTATGCAGCATCCCGCATCGCAATCAAACCCGACATCTTCCCCTTCCCCCTATGTTTCGATTATCGTTCCTATCTACAACGAAGAGGAAAGCATAGAGACGCTCTACGACGCGATTGTCGAGTCGATGGGAGCGAACAACCAGCCGTATGAGATCATTGCGGTGGATGATGGAAGCCAAGATCGGAGCTTCTATCTGTTGGAGGAAATCGCCCGGAATGATCCGCGATTGCGGGTATTGCGGTTTCGGCGCAACTTCGGCCAAACCGCCGCCTTTTCTGCCGGGTTCGACCACGCCCGCGGCGAGATTGTGGTCACCATCGACGCCGACCTCCAAAACGAGCCTGCTGATATCCCTCTCCTGCTGCGCAAGATCGAGGAGGGGTACGATGTCGTGAGCGGGTGGCGTGAGCATCGGCAAGACCCCTACTGGAGCCGACGTTTTCCCTCTATGATGGCCAATCGGCTCATTTCAGTGATTACGGGCGTCCACCTGCACGATTATGGCTGTTCGCTCAAGGCCTACCGCACCGATGTGGTCAAGCGGCTGCAGCTATATGGCGAATTGCACCGCTTCATACCGGCAATCGCGTCGTGGCAGGGTGTCTCTGTGACTGAACTCCCCGTCCGCCACCACCCGCGGCGCTACGGAAGCTCTAAGTATGGCATCAGCCGCACCATACGGGTGGTGCTCGACCTGATCACCGTCCGGTTTCTGCTGAGCTATGCCACTCGCCCCATGCAAATCTTTGGGTTGTTTGGCTTTCTTTCGATGTTCATCGGCGGGACGATTAGCCTGTACCTGTCGGTGATCAAGCTGTTTGCGGGCGAACGGCTCTCGCAACGGCCACTCTTACTGCTTGGTATCCTGCTGATTATCTTGGGAGCACAGTTTATCAGCTTGGGGTTGATTGGAGAGATGGTCGTGCGCACCTACTACGAAGCCCAACGCAAGCCGATCTACGTGGTTCGTGAGGAGTTGAATGGAGAATCATAGCGGCACATCCCCTCCCCCCCTCGATCCGCCCTACTCTGACCGGCCTGCCTGGCCTACATGGTGGAAAGACCCCATTCTGCTGCTGTTGATTGGTGGGTTTGGGCTGTTGCTCGGATGGCTCAGTTTTGCGCGTTACCACGGCTACAATGCGGGGATGTATGATTTGGGCAACATGGCGCAATCCATCTGGAATGCGTCGCAGGGGCGGCCATTGACAATCACCGTCTCAGATGGGCAATTGAGCCGTTTGGGTCTCCACGTTGAGCTGATTTACTACCTCTTTGTGCCAATCTTCCGTTTTTTCCCCGACCCGCGCATCCTGCTTGCTGCGCAGACGCTCGTATTTGTGCTAGGGGCGATACCCGTCTACCGCATCGCCCGCCGACATACAGATCGAGTGGTCGTGGCGCGGAGTATGGCCCTTATCTACCTCATCTACCCAACTGCGCAAACGAGTGTGCTGTTTGACTTTCACGGCGATACACTGGCGATGCCATTGCTGCTCTTTGCGCTTGATGCGTTTGAGGAGCGGGCGTGGCGCAAATATGCCATGTTTGTGCTGCTTGCCCTCAGCTGTAAGTTCTATGTCGCCCTGCCGGTCGCGGGGATCGGGTTTTACGCCTTTGTGTGGGGCGGGCAGCGGAAAGCTGGTCTCTGGACGATGGCCATCGCGGTGCTCTACGGCATTGTGACGTTCTTCATCATCCGGCCAATGTTCGCAATGAGCGACGCATCTCCCACTGGCTCCTATATGTCCTTCTATTTTGGGCAGCTTGGGCAGATATGGGCAACGAGCGGCGAGCGGCTCATCAATGCGATTGTCGTCTTTGGGCCGGTGATGCTAATTGCGTGGCGGGGGTGGCGATGGCTCTTCGTGATTGCGCCGGTGGCGTTGGCGGTGTTGCTCTCAACCGGCCCCGGCCCCTCCTACGACTACCGCTACCACCACTATGCGTTGGTTGTCCCCTTCCTGATGATGGCGATGATAGAAGGGTTTGAGCGCTCGCAAGCTCCCTCCCGCCGCCGCAATATCTTTGGCCAGCTTGGCCTCAATGTGATGATCGTGATTATTTTTAGTGTGCTTTTGGTCGATACGCCCTTCAACCCACTCTATTGGGCTGGCATTCCGGGGCAGGGTATTGATAGTTCGGCCTATGGGCGCACTCCCCGCGACGCGGTCAAAGACGTTTTCCTGGAGGAGGAGGTGCCAGAACGCGCTCCGTTGGCGACCTCGCAATTTTTGGGGGCCTACCTCGCCAACCGTGAAGTGCTCTACCTGGTGCGCTATGCCGATGACCCGGGTAGCGAGCGGATACCTACTATCCTTCCCAAAGTTGATTATGTGCTTACTGATGCCCTATTCGACTACTTTATCCCGCTTGGCGATGGCAACCACGGCGGCGGGATTGACTATGAGCGTGAGGCGATTGGCGTGGTGCTGCGCAACCCTCATTTTGCCCTTGTCAAGGAGCGCGATGGGCTGTTGTTGTTTGAGCGCGACCCGCCCCCCGCAACGCAACTCACCCAAGATGTCGAGGTTATCAGCAGTACGGCCACCCACACGCAAACGCTGTTTGGTGATGGCATTGCATTGGTTGATGCACAGTTAACGCATCTCCCCCAACAGGGTGAGCGGCGGTATCGGGCAGACTTCACGTGGACGGTGAATGGAGAACCTCCGCAGCACATCTACGTCGCGATTAGCCGGTTGGAAGGGGTGCCGCACGACCGCACGGTGCATCTGCCGACCTATGCGCTTCACCCCACGCGCGAATGGCAACCAAACACCCTCATCCACGAAACATTTGAGATGGAAGTGCCAGATGATGTGCCCGCGGGGGAGTATCCGTGGCGGGTTGGGTGGTATGTCTTGCACCACCCCGCCAGCGCAGAGACAGATGAACGCAGTCGGCTGCCGGGTAGCACGGAGGTGGTGGTAGGGGAGATCTATGTTCCAGCACTTGACGACACTGCGCAGTAGGATGCGGTTTATCGCCCCCTTGCTCTTGATTGCAGCCGCGGTGGTGGTGGGGATGTTCTGCCACACGATGAACTACCTCATCAACCACAACGAGAATATGTATATCACGGCGGGGGTATTGCTCCAAGAGCAGCGCCTCTACCACGATTTTGCCTTCCTGCAGATGCCCTACCTGCCTATGCTCTACAGCGCCCTCTTCTCGCTGAGCGGGACAAGCTATTACCTCTTGACGGGGAGGCTTACAACGTTTGTCTTTGGGATTGTGGCGGTGGGGATCGTTGGGGTAATTGGGTACCGGTTGTCGCGGCGCTGGCTGATTACCGCAATTGTGACATTGTTGTTCGCCACCAACGATATGATTGTGTTGGTGCTGGCCGAGTCATCGAACTACATCATGCCGCTCACCTGCTCACTGATCGCCATCATGCTTGCGATGCCGCGTCAACCTCATCAGAGTGGTCAAGATGCTCCTTTCCCTTCGCCACTACGGCTTTTCTTCAGCGGGGTGGTGTTGGCGATTGCCGTCGGCACCAAGCTCTACTATGCGGTACTTTTTGCGCCGGTCGTGCTGGTGATGTGCATCTTCCTCCGCCGCCGTCCTTTGCGAGAGCGGGTGGTGCGCGGGGCGGGGGTTGTCCTGCTGGGAGGCGTGGTTGGGCTATTGCCGATATTTGTCTTTCTGCTCGCAAGCCCGGATCATATGCTCTTCAACAACGTGGGCTATCACGAGGTCAACCGGCTGTGGCGCGACGCGACGAATGCCCCCTACCCGCAGACACTCCTCGAAAAGCTCGTCCACGTGGGCTATACGATCAAGCTCTTCCCCTCCACCGTCATCCTGCTAATGGTAGTTGTTGTGATAGGAGCGGCGGCAAGGCGGGTATGGCGGGTGTGGAAGGGAAACGATACGCCGCTCTCTATGGAGGTGTGGCTGATTGTGGGGGTGTTGGCAGTAACCACGATGACGGCTTTTGTGCCCACACCGATGTTTTTTCAGTATTTTGCACTGCCAATGCCGTTTTTATTGCTTGCGCTGGCCTCTCAAGAGCTTTTTCCCTTCGGTGAGAATGGCAAGGACAGCAAGGATGATCATCCCCATCACACGCCATCGTCCCCACCTCCTGTCACTCTCCAGCAATACCTTGAAGATATGTTGCGGCCACGGATGGTGCGGGTGCTGATTATCTTCCTTGTCCCCTCGCTCATCTCCGGTGGTACATTGCTGTTCCGGCATTGCAATGACCTCTTTGTGCCGTCGCGGTGGCAGGGGATGATTGTGCACCGCATTGCGGAGGAGGTAGAAGCGTCTTTGCCGCCCACCTCTGACACTCCTCTCGTCGCGACACTTGCCCCTGCCTTCGTGATAGAGGCCGACGTCGCCATCTACCCCGAACTGGCAACGGGGCCATTCCTCTATCGGGTGGGCGATATGCTCTCGGCGGAGGAGCGGGCGCGGTATGTGGGCACCTCGCAGGAAACAATAGCCACTCTGCTTGACTCCCGCCCCCCGGATGGTATTCTGGTGGGGATAGAGAACGAGCAATACCTTGATGACCCGTTGCGGCACTATGCCCAAGCACACGGGTATCAGCAATCGGCGGCGTATAAAGGGTGGGGGACGCTCTATGTCCGCCCGCCGCATCATGACGATATTTCTCACAAGAGTGAATAGAAAGGGCTAGCATGGCCATACAAACAAGTGCGATCGGCGTTGCGTGGGATTTGAGCGACCTCTTCGCCTCCCACGACGACCCCCGTATTATGCAGACGCTGGAGGAATGCGAGGAGGAGGCAAAATCTTTCGCAGAGACCTACCGCACGACGATTAACGTGTCGGGCGGGCCTGATGCCGCTCACCTGCGCACTGCATTGGAGCGGATGGAGGAGCTGCAAGATGCGCTTTCCCGCCCCAATGTCTATGCGATGTTGCTGTTCTCCGCCGATACGAGTAAGCACGAACACCGCGATTTGCAGCAGCGGGTGGAGCAGCGGTCGGTCACGATTGGCAATATGCTGTTGTTCTTTGAGCTAGAGTGGCTAGAGCTTCCTGATGAGGTTGCGCAGCCGTTGATAGACCACCCAACGCTTGCGCCCTACCGCCATTATCTCCAAAGCAGCCGCCGCTATAAGCCGCACGCGCTCTCGGAGCCAGAGGAGAAAATCCTCAACGAGCGCGACGTGACTGGTGTCCACGCATGGCGGCAGCTCTTCACGGAACTCACCTCGTCGTTGGTCTTCCCAATGGAGCAGGATGGCGAAATTCAGGATATGAGCCTTGATACGGTGTTGTCGCGGCTCCGTGACCACGACCGCTCAAAGCGGGAGCAGGCGCATACCACCCTCTACGACGTGCTGAGCGGGCAAGCACAGACGCGCACGTTTCTCTACAACACGGTTATCCGTGACCACCTGACGCTCGACCGGCTCCGCGGCTATGACGACTTTATGATGCGGCGGCACCTCTCCAATGAGACCACGCCCGAAGCCGTTGAGACGATGATGCGCGTGGTGGAGGAGAATTACGGGGTGGCGCAAGAGTATTTTCGGCTAAAAACGCGCCTCCTCAACCTGCCCAAGCTCCAAATCTTCGACCAATATGCACCAGTTGGCGAGAACCGCGCAGAAATCACCTATGCCGAGTCACGCGATATCATCCTTGAGGCCTTTGGCCGCTTTGATGACGTTTTCCGGCAAGAAGCTGCCAAGTTCTTTGACCATAACTGGATCGATGCCGAGGTGCGCGATGGGAAGCGCGGTGGGGCATTTTGCAGTGGGTTCCCGCCCTCAAACCACCCCTACGTCCTGTGCAACTACACCGATGATATGCGCGATGTGATGACGGTGGCGCACGAGTTGGGGCATGGGGTTCACTTTTCGCTCTCCCGCAAGCAGACGCTCCTCAACTTCTACCCAACGCTGCCGCTCGCTGAGACGGCGTCGGTCTTTGGCGAGATGTTGGTGTTTGAGCACCTTTTGCACCGCCAGCAGAATGACCAGGAAAAGCTCACCCTCATCTGCAACAAGATTGAGGATATCTTTGCAACGGTCTTCCGACAGAATGTCCTGACCCGCTTTGAGCAGGCAGCCTTCTCTGCGCAGATGAAAGGCCGATTGACGCCTGAATTGCTGTCTCAGCAGTGGCTTGAGGCGAATGGACGCTATTACGGCGACGCGGTGGAGATGACTGATGGGTATGAGTTTGGGTGGTCGTATATCCCCCACTTCATCCATACCCCATTCTACTGCTATAGCTACGTGTTTGGCGAGTTGCTGGTGCTTGCGCTCTATGGCATGTACCGCGAACAGGGAGACGCATTTGTGCCAGGCTATCGTACGCTGCTAGAGTCGGGCGGCAGCAAGTCCCCCGATGAGCTGCTTGGCGAGCTTGGCATCAATACCCAAGACCCGCAGTTCTGGCAGCGCGGCTTCCAGGAGCTGCGGCGGTTGGTTAGCTGGGCGGGGGAGCTGGCAGAAGGACGGTAGCGTTAGGTGGGGGGTGGGGGAACACAACTTCTGGGTTTCGCCCAACCGGCGTGTTTCCTCATCCTCCTGTTGTATGCTAGAATAAAATAAGCATTTACAAGAAGTTTCTTTTTAGACGGTTGTTTGTCCGTCTAATCCACCGTAGGGGAGTATAGGCGGATGGTTGTCCATCTAATTGTAGTTAAGCTGACCGCTCGCGCGCTCGCATCTCGCCTAATGGGCGCGAGATACCATCGAGATGGCGTCGGCTCGGCGCTCCGCGCACGTCGCCTCCGCCTAACATCTCAATGAAGCTGACATCGGTCGCTACGCTCCCGACTCCGCTACGCTTCGCCCCACTTGGGTCAGACACTCACGTGCTACGCACGCGGCGTCCACCCGGCGGGGGTGCAGCTTATCTCGCGCCCATTAGCTGGCAACAAAATCTACATTCAAAAATTCATTGGAGGATTAGCATGTTTGAAACAACGAATTTTGAGATATTAGAAAGCATTGAAACCGAAGAAGGTTCTGTAGTTGAGATTGTTCAGTATCCCATGCTGAAAGGTTCTGCTGATATTAGAACTGCTGAAAACCTCTATTTTGCCAATCAAAGTGGTATGCATTTGAAGATGATTCGAGTGAAATTGAATAATTCTAATATTCGTGTGGAGCCTGGGGCACTTTATTTTATGAAGGGGCACTTAGAAATGAAGGCGAGTACAGGAGGGGGAATAATGAAAGGCTTGGCTCGAAAAATGGTTTCAGGGGAAAGTTTCTTTGTTAGCCAGATTCATGGAACGGGCGAAATATATCTTGAACCAACCTTTGGTCACTTTTTTTTGCACAGAATTGATAAAAATGAGGGCGGCGTGATTGTTGATAAAAGTCTTTTTTATGCTGGGACGGCGGGGTTAGATATTTCATCTGCCGCACAAAAAAATGTGTCATCTGCCCTGTTTGGGGGTGAAGGGTTATTTCAAACAAAAATAACAGGATCAGGTATTGCAGTTTTATATTCACCTGTGCCGAAAGATGAGATTATTCGCTATAACTTGTCGGGTGATAAGTTGTCGGTGGATGGGAATTTTGCACTAATGCGGAGTGAGCAGATAACTTTTAGAGCAGAGAAAAGTAGTAAAAGCTGGGTAGCTACATCATCTGTATCGGGCGAAGGTTTGTTGCAAACTTTTGAGGGCTCTGGATATGTTTGGGTTGCTCCTACGCAAGGAATATACGAGAAATTAGCCAGTGTAGAAGGATTGCGATCTCTTGCCGTTCCTCCTGGCACAAGGCATACGCAAACTTCCAGTTCAAGCAAATAATAAAGCCAGCTAACCACGCGTTGAGCCGACTTCGCTAACGCTCCGGTACGCGGCGCGAAAATCGCGAACAATGGTTTTGGTAAAATGATGGCGTCTTGCCAAACCGCTCGTCGGCTCACGCCCTCGTTAGGCGAGACGCTCGCACGCTCGTATCTCGCCTAATGGGCGCGAGATACCATCGAGATGGCGTCGGCTCGGCGCTCCGCGCACGTCGCCTCCGCCTAACATCTCAATGAAGCTGACATCGGTCGCTACGCTCCCGACTCCGCTACGCTTCGCCCCACTTGGGTCAGACACTCGCGTGCTACGCACGCGGCGTCCACCCCGGCGGGGGTGCAGCTTATCTCGCGCCCATTAAGTTTCAATAAGGAGAGAGGTGAAGCAGCCCCAAAAAGGTATAACCTTCACCTAGGAGAATCGAAGCAGCTAGGGAAGATGAGTTTGTGGCTGACCTGACTGATGAACAGTGGGTACGTCTCGCACCGTCCATTCCCGTTCCACCCCGCCGTCCCGATGGCAAAGACTCGACTCTGATGCTTCCACAAGCCTGAATATGCATAACTATTCAGAAGAGGGAGGGGCGGGCCCCCCCCTCCCCATATCCAGCACTCAAGCGTTACTCGATCCAGAAGTGGATCTCATACTGCTTGGTATCGTCATAGCGTTCATTGGAGACGATGCGGACGACCATCATCCACAGCCCGGGTTGTGCTTCAGCGGGGGCTGTCCACGACCATGTCGCCCGTCCTTCATTCACCTCCGCCGTCCACCGCCGATATTCGGTGCGGTCTTCGGGGAGAATATCGCCATCGGGGTTAGTAATCCAATAGGAGACATCATCCACCCACAGCTCGTTGGCGTAGAAGTGGAAGGTCGTGCCGGGGGGGCCGCTCTGCGGGTTGACACCGTAGGGCGGTGGTGGCGGAGCGTCGCGGGTTATCTGGAAGGCAATCACCCGCTCGTAACGGCTCTCATTGCCACGCGCCACCATATGCCACACCCCGCCAGCCATCTTCTCTGGAGCCATCCACGTCCATGATGCATAGCCATCGCGGTTGGCTTCGTAGCCGCGCGGGCCTGACAATCGCACATCATCCGCCGGATCGACTATCCATAGATCAAGCGCTTCGTAGGCATAGAAGCCAGACGCGGCAAAGGTGAACAACGTACCGGGGGAGCCGCTCGCAGGCACCACACCGCCATCAGGCGGGAGATCGGCGTCGGTGACGGTAAAAGGGACACTCCCCTCACGGCGTGTCGCATCGCCACGGGCATACATCATCCACTCCCCCGTCGGTAAGTCGCTCTCGACATCCCAATTCCAGTGCGCCACGCCATGCTCATCAGCAACCGCCTCTTCGTTATTGGCGTTGGGGAAGCCGGTGGGGTCAATCGCCCAATAGAAGACGGTCTCTTTTGGCTTAAAGCCCCGCCCCGTGAAGTCGAATGACGAGCCACGTGGGCCTTCTTGCGGCGTCACGGAAAGCTCTACCGTGGGGATGGGCGTTGGCTGTACTGCCGTCCTCATCACTTCAACGGCGATTTCGTGGCGCACCCGGCTCTGAATGCCTTGAATAACCCCGCGCCACGTACCTTCCAATGTGTTATCGCCAACTGTCCACGTCCAACTAATTGCCCCTTGCTCATTGGCGTGTATCCAGTTTTCCGCGTCAAGATCGTGCTGATGGCCAGTGGGGTCGATTAGCCACGTCCCCACTCGTTCACCGGGTGTAAAGCCGTTGGCCGTGAACGTGAATGTTGTACCGAATGTCCCTTGCGAAGGCTCAACGCTGATGGATGGAGGGGGAGGGGCAGGCGGCAAGGGCGAAGGACGTACCACCTCAAAGGGGATATCTATCTGGAACCCGCTATTGATGCCGCGGGCGCGGAATACCCATTGTCCTGCCTGCGCATCGTCGGGGATAACCCACTCACGGTAGATTTGGCCGCTCGCGTCGGAGGAGATGCCAAGTGCCACGTCCAGAGTAGAGCCATCGGGCCGCAAAAACCACGTCCCGACCTGCTCAAACTGCTCAAACCCACCCCGTGCCACAAACGTCAATGTGGAGCCTGGCTGGCCACGGGCTTCGGGCATCACCATAAACGAGGGCACGCGGGAAGGAGGGGTTTCTGGCGCGATGATGGCAAATTCAACCGCTGCTTCATAGCGGCTCACCTGCCCACGTGCAATAAAGCGCCAAAATCCACCTCGAATGTCGTTGGGAGCCGTCCAGGTGAGGCTCATCCGCCCCTCGCTATCGGCATAAGCCCGCCATTCTATCGTTTCGACCTTTCCTGAGGGGTCTTCTAGCCACGTGCCAACACGTTCGCCCTTAAGGAAGCCCTCCGCCTGAAAGGTGAAGGTGGTTCCGGCAGCTCCCTCTGGCGGCTGTACTGATACGGTTGCTGCCTGCGCGGGCGGGGGGAATACAGCTACCCCGCTCATCGCCACAAGCAATACTACAAGAAATATCCATCGTAATCGGCGTATCATCGAATTTTCCGTTATCTGCTTGCTGATATGTATTTGGGTGGTGGAGATAATCTACACCTTCTTCTATTGTACCACTGCCCACGTAGATCACCACGTCACGCGGTAGAGCCAATAGCGGGTACTCTCTTGCGAAGGCGCATCTGTCACACGCTCCAGCGGCAACACCTCCCGCGCGCGCTGAAACAAGAGATTTCCCCCTTCCCCCGGCATAATGATATACTCTATGCCCTCATCGTGGAGGTAGGAGCGGAGTTCTCCCGAAAAGAACTTTTCAATCAATATTGGGTCGATGATGCCCGCGAGATCGACAACCCGCGCATGGGTAAAATAGGCCAGCCGCCCGTGATCCTTCGCCGCGATGACCGTGCCAGGCGGGGTATTCGCATTGACCCACTCAAGGAATTGCCACCACTCTTCGTACTCCTCCTTGCTGTGAAGGGGAATAATGTCAAGCTCGCGTGCCCACGGACATTGGACACGCACCATATCCGCATAGCTAACGGCGGATAAAACAAGTAATATAGCGAGAGCAGTGCTGTATAGTGCAATTGGATTGAGGTTGATGCGCTGTTTGATGATGGTCGCAATAGCATAGACAAGCGCCGCCACCGGAATACTCATCAGGTGTCCGGGTAAATGTAAATAGCGGAGACCGTGGACATCGGGAAAATACCATTGGTAGAACAGCAATGTGCCGCAGTATGCCACGATGTAAATGAGTATTATGGCGCTGTAAGGAAACACATCGCGCTGCCAATATGCCCAAAATACTAATAGCGGGAGAATGATGAGACTCGCCCCAATTGTTATCTGGAATAACAGCGACAATCGATAGAAGAGGACAAGCACATTGTAAAAATAGGTCAGGGAGAAGGGAGCAATACCCTGCCACGCAAGGAAGTGTCGTCCAGCCTGGTTGGCGGGCAACAGACTGCCAGATACATACCACGACCACAAGAGCGTAGGGAGGGTAAAGAGCACTAGAAAGCCTACCAGCGCGATGCTGCCAAGCACAACCCGCCGACTTTTGAGGTGCTGGGAGAAGTATACGAGATGTATAAGCCCAATTGCCCCACCCAGGAAGACGCCATCCATCCTCGTCAGGTTGAGGAGGCCAAGTAGCACCCCTGTCGATACATACCAACGAAGAGAGTCATCTTTGCGGCGGGCCTGAATGTATGACAAGATAGCAAGCAGCCCAATCAGCGCAAACAACCCCGTCTCCATGCCGTTCATTGACTGCAAGAACATGGGGGTTGAGAACAGACTCAAGAGAAATGCCCCCCATGCAATCGTGCGCTCATACCAGAAGGTCGCCAAAATATAGACCACAACACTCGCCGCCATACTGAAGAATGTCGATTCGATCATCGTGGCCTTTGCGGCGGCAATGGGGCCAAGCCATTGGTGGTTGAGCGATGTGAAGAGTGTCCACAACACTGGCGCGCCGCTTGTTGGGGTCACCCCATCAAAGGAATAGCCGTGGCCGGTGGCGAGGTTCCGGGCGATTTGCATAAAAATAAAGCTATCGTCGATGAGCCATGGCGTCATGACAAGCGAACGGAGCGGTATAAGCACAATCGCCAGCGAAAGCAGGAGCCACAAGCCACTAGCTACCGCAATGGGTGGGGCATAAGGGGTTTTGAGTTTCATAGGGACAAAAAGGGGCCGCCGTAGCAGCCCTTCTCTCCTTCTTCTTCAACATGCTATTTCGAGTTTATCACTCGGCCTGATCCGCAGCCAAAACCGCATTGGCAATATCCTCGCCACGGCCCTGCGGCAGGTAGAAGTAGCTCCCACCGAGCCATCTCGCAAGCTGTTGCGCTTCTCCACGCGAGATAAAGTTCCGCTGTGTATCGATGACGACAGAGCCAATACCCGCCGCGCGCAACTTCCCAGAGAGTTTCTCAACCTCTTCCCGCGCATCTGAAAGACGCTGCTCACGGCTGTGAGAGGGGTCAAAGTTGAGCGGCACATTGGGCTTACCATCGGTGATGATAACAAGCGTGGTGCGGTGAATACCACGACTTTGTGCTTGCTCAGCCACCTGGAAGGCAGAAAGGAGTGCGGCAGAAAGCGGTGTCCCGCCGCCGGTCGGCAAAACATCAAGCGCGCGTTTGGCAAGCTCCACACTCTGCGACGGCGGCATCAGGATATCTGCCTGTTCACCGCGGAAGGAGAGGAGCGCGACTTGGTCGCGATGGACGTAGGCTTGTTGCAGGAGCGCGTTGACGGCACCTTTTGCCTGCCGCATACGGTGCAACGCCATAGAGCCGCTCGCATCGACCAGGAAGCAGAAAAGTGTCCCTGCCTTGCTGCGATACTTCTTGATGTGGAGGTCTTCCGCCCGCAAATGCACAGGAGAACGGCGTGTCCCCGCTTGACTACGCTTGCGCTTGCCTTTGGCCTGCTTTTTGCGTATCCGTTGCCACGGCGCGGCTGCCCGCAGTGTGGCAATCACATCAAGCCGCCCTTGTCCCGGTTCTCCCTGCACCGAACGGATATGCCGCCCACGTTGGCCGCTTGTCGAGCCACGTGACCCACTTCGCCCGCTGCGCCGAATGGTGAATGGCGTATCGAGGATATCAGGCGGGATTTCGGTGTCAAGGGCCGACAGGATCATATCTTCAATCGCCTGCAGCTCTTCCGGCGGGGGTGGAGGCTGATCCTCCTGATCCTCATCCTGCTGATCATCCTGCTGGTCATCATCGTCATCCTGCTGTTGATCGGGGGGCGTGGGGGTTTGCTCTGGCGGCGCTTGTTGCTCTTCCTCCTGCTCAAACTGCGGGGCACGGGTGGCGCGCGGGAGCAGAACATAGCGCGTGGCGCGTTCGAGATCTTCCTCCTCAACGCAGTCACGATCGGCCAACGCCGCCGATGCGAGTGCGGCCCGCGTGGCGAAGATATCGGCGCGGTGGCCCTCTACCCCCAGCACCAGCGCCGTCGCGGCGAGCTTCTCAATCTGCTCATCAGTGATTTGCACCGATGGGAGCCGATCACGCGCTTCCTCGATCAGCTCAATCAGCATCTGCTCTTCCTGCATCCAGCTCGCTAATGAGGAATAGCCATTGGTTTCGGCATTGCCATTGTGGCTGCCCTGGTTATTCTTCTGCTTGGATGAGTGGCTGGACATCGCCCGATTGGCCTCAAGGTTGCGGCGGACGACTTCGGCCCGTGATGGGGCATTTGCCTTGCCAATGGGAGCGACGATTAGCCCGACCCGATCCATCAAGTGCCGACGGGGTTGGCCCTCATTGGGGTCATACGTCGCCAGCAGGGAGAAGGTTGAGGGTTCTTCTACGCTCAGCCCGTCGCGCTCAATGCGCACCATTCTGCTGTCGAATGCCGCGAGGATGTGATTTGTCGTGCTGTCGTCCAGAAGGTTGACATTGTCGGCATAGAGCAACCCACCATCAGCCGCCGCCATCAGCCCACTGCGGTGGACACGGGTGCCGGAGGCGAGGGTCGCCTCAAGGTCAAGCCCGCCAAGCAACCGGTCTTCGGTCACCCCCACAGGAAGCTCTACGAAGGTGGTCGTGCCGAGGAAACGCGCGAAACTGCGCATCAACGTGCTCTTGCCTGTCCCAACGCCAGCGGCAAGCACAACGCCGCCAAGTCCTGGATCTACGGCAAGTAAGAGGAGCGCTTGCCGAGCCGCGTCAAGACCAATCAGTGCAGGAAAGGGAAGCATACTCTACCTTATTACTGTTGCTGCTCGTTTTGTTCGTTTTGCTGAGATTCCAAAAACCGTTTGCGAAAGTGCCGAATGATATCTTCGTCGGAGGGAGGCTCACCGCGGGTTTGGTCGAAGAGGTAGACGAGGGTGGCGATGTACACCTCACCAAAGGCTTTTGTCAAAGCGGCCGCCGTAGTTGCTGATACCGTCATACCGGCCGTCGTCCCCGCGCCGGGCACCAATTTCAATAACCCAGCGACAATCACACGACCGGCAACGGTTGCGCCCGCCCCAGTAATCACACTGCCCAAGAGCGCCATCAAGAACGCTTTTTCCATAGGAAGCCCGAAAATAGCCGTAATACGCGCCAACATCGCCACTTGGATAGGCACCAGCATAACCGCGTCAGAAAAGGGAATAGGGCTTGCGCCGGTGGTCGCCGCGGCGGTGGTGGCCGTCATGACCGCTTCTTTGGCGCGCTGCTTCTTGAGCGACATATCCACCCGCTGCGAGGCGACAAGCGCATTGCGGTGCGACTCCGGCACCAACTGCATGGTAAGGTCAACCAGCTCTTTGAGGCCTGTTGGCGGGAGGGTAACCCCCTCGTCAAGCTCTTCCTCAATCGCACGCACTCGCACCACATTGCGGACGGCAGGCAGAAGCTCTTGCACCGTCTCGCGGAAGCCTTTGTCGGAGCGCGCCTTGGTAATCACCGCCACAACGGGCACATCGTGCTTGGCAAGCATCTGGACAAGCTGCTCTTCGCCCGCTTGCACCCGCCGCGAGTCTTCGGCAATGCATACCCACGCAATATGGATATGCTTTTGCGGGTCAAGATCATTCTTGCGGTGCTCAATGAGCGTCCCAAGTGGGGTGAGCGTCTCTTGAAAGTTGGCCATCTCCAGGCCGCGCGTGTCGAAGATAGAGAGCGGAATATCGCCCTTGGTAATCTCGCGCGTCCCTTCGGTGACGGGGCGTCCTTGGCCAGTTGTGGCGAGATTGCCTTGAAACACGGCATTAATCAGCGTACTTTTGCCGACGCCCGTCTGCCCGGCTATCAAAATATTGACGCGCCCGCGCTGGCGGATCTCTTCAAGGAGCGCTTCCTCCACCTCTTTGATGATCAACGTATTGTGATCCATATAGCCCCCCTTCAACGTGGTTTCTGCTCATGCCACCGCGGCCCACCGCGACGTACTTTGGCGCGTGCATTGGCGTACATTGACGCACTTTGACGTGCTTTGACGTACTCTATACACACGCTCTACTTGCCAAACACCTCGGCGACCGCCTGCTCAATCTTTACATCGTCATCTTGCGTCTCGAGGGGGTCTTTGCGCAGTCGGTGGCGCAGTGCAAGCACTGACACACGCCGCACATCATCCTCAGTGACTTCTTTGTGCCCCTCAAACGCGGCAAGCGAGGTAGCCGCACGGCTGACCGTCAATTCGCCACGGTGGCCGTCAATTTCAAGCGCGACGCAAAGTTCAGCAATCTTGTAGAGGATCGTATCGGGGAGTACCGTCTCCGGCAATCGCTTTTGCGCACTCTTGATCTTGCGGCGGAGCTTGTTTTGCTCTTTTTCCCACTCGTCGGCAAATGTGTAGGGATCGGCGTCGTATGCGCGGCGGCGCTTGACGATCTCAACACGCAGCTTCGGATCGGTGATAGTCGTGATGCGTGCGTGGAGACCAAAGCGGTCAAGCAACTGTGGCCGGAGGTCGCCCTCTTCCGGGTTCCCGCTCCCCACCAAAACAAACCGCGCCGGGTGGCGGATGCTGATACCCTCACGCTCGACCACGTTCACGCCACTCGCGGCCACGTCAAGCAGCACGTCAACGAGGTGGTCTTCCAGCAGATTGACCTCGTCAATGTAGAGGAACCCACGGTTGGCGCGGGCCAAGAGGCCAGGAGCAAATGCCTGTACACCCTGCGTCAAGGCGCGCTCAATGTCGAGTGTCCCACACACGCGGTCTTCCGTCGCGCCGAGCGGGAGGTCAACCACAGGCACCTGCGTGGTGATCGTGCGGATCCGGGGTGTCTTTTCGGGGTCTTTTTGCGCCTTCTGGTCAAGTTTTTCCTGGCACCACTGGCAAGGCTGTTCTGGTGGACAATTGTAGACGCATCCGTAGTTGGCGCGGATGGGAGGCAACGTCGCCGCAAGCGCGCGGACGGCGGTCGATTTGGCCGTACCGCGGTGGCCCATCACCATCACCCCGCCGATAGTGGGGTCTACAATACACAGCAACAACCCAAGCTTGAGATCTTCCTGACCCACAATCGCGGTAAAAGGAAAAGGCGCTGCTGGCGCACGCCCATTGGCTTTCTTTTGCTCTGCTTCGGTGGTCTTTGTCTCTGCGGTTTCAGTTGTCATGAGTCTTGCATTTCCTAACGGTTCAAACACACACTACGAGGGAGGGATCGAAATAGCACAATCATCGTCTGTATCGCCGCTTGGCCGCTCTATAACCGCGCGGCAGACAAGTCCGATGGCGGCGGCGGGCTGACACACTCGAACGACCCCAGTACCCAACCTAGCCAGTTGGGCCTGGGGCCTGCTTTGCACTCACGAATCTTACTTCCAACGCCAGCCCCGGTAGCCGGGATCATACGCGCCGCCAGTTGGTTCTCGTCGGCCTTCATACGTATCACGCGAGAACGCCTTCAAGTTGGTAAAGAAAAAGGACACCACCAAGCCAGTCACCACGGTCACCAATGGGATCCAGCACAGGAATGCTGCGGAGATAGTCCCAGCGTGAGTAGCATATTCCGACATACCACCCTGCTACTTTCTAGATGCTTTTGAGGTACCCAAACGGACACGATTGCTTACCTTCAGGATATCCCTGCCACGCAGGAACCCCTGTTTTTTCAAGAAAGAAACATGTCGTGACAAGAAAGTTTCGTTCTTATTGTACCACACCTCGCAACTGAGTCGGTACAACACAAGACGACCCGCTATCGGTAAAATGGCGAGGTGGGGCTTCGGAGATCGACATAGCTATAGTGTTCGCCACTATGCCGAAGCGCCGCAAGAATGGCAATTTTGCTATCAAGATCGTGGTCGTTGCCCAAGCAAATCGTCACATTCCCATCGACCGTCAATGTCAATCCTTTTTTGGAGTCTTGATTTGCATCTGTGACATACAGCCCAAGTTCATCCATCAGCCGTGTGGCAACCAGCTGGGTGGACTCATCCAGCTCAACCATCTCGACCATATTACACGGTGGGATGGCGTGGTGGCCATTGGTATGCGATCCATTGAAGGAGGCAGGGACGGTGCCATTTTGTGTCAGGTCTTCGATATGTGCGCCGGTCGGCACCACCGACGTATCAATCGCGCCAAAGAGCGACATAAACTCATCATACTCAAGCGGCTTAACGTTATTGGCGGGCGGGGTGGTGCGCTGAATAATCGACTCGGCCAATGTGCCAAAGAGCGCGTCAAATTCGTCGTCAAGCAGGGCAAGTTTGAAGGAGTCGGCCAAGTCACGCACACGGCTGCTAAGCGGGATTTTGAGCAGGACGGGGAGGTTGGTACGTTCGGCAAACCGCTCTGCCACGCCACTGCCATCATCGCGGTTGATGACCAAGCCGAGGAGGCGGGTCGTTCCACCCATACTGGCAAAATATTGGGCAGCACGGGCAATGTTGTTGGCGGCATAGAGGCTCTGGCGGTCGTTGCCGCAGAGAATAATCACCTCTTCGGCGAGCGAACGGGCGAGAGGCAGGGCAAACCCACCACACACCACGTCGCCAAGAAAATCCATCACGATAAAATCAAGCGCCCAACTGCCAATACCCATATCGTTGAGCACGTCAAAACCGAAGCTGATGCCCCGACCACCACACCCGCGCCCCACTTCTGGGCCACCAATCTCACAACCAAAGACGGTGTGGCTTTCGTTGATCTGCGTTTTGAAAATGACATCTTGAACGCGGAGTTCTCGTTCACGTCCTTGCTCTTTGAGATTCCGCCACGTATCACCTAGTGTGGGGAGGCTTGCACCATTGAAGAGCGCATTACAGCTATCGTGCTTGGGGTCGCACCCCAATTGGAGGACGCGGTTGTCGAGGAGGGCGAGTTTCCCAACCAAGTTGGTCGTAAAAAAGGATTTGCCCATGCCGCCTTTGCCATAGATAGCGAGCATCCGGGCATGCTTTGAATACGGCTGCTTGTCTTTTCCAACCATGCTTCTCTATCCTAACGATTTCTCACCACTGCGATGAGAAGTGCTAACAGTGTTCCGTTCGGGTTACCAGATGTTACCGCGGGTGTTACCAGGTGATTTCGCCGTCTGGCCACTCGACCACGACTTTGAGACAAGATGGGTCTTCAAGCGCCAAGCGATAGGCCGCCTGAATACGCTCAATGGGCACGTGGTGGGTCAAGAGGCCGTTGATATCAAGCTCTCCGCTGGCGAGCAGGTCGCGGACTTTGGGGAGATCGCCGTTGGGGCCAAAATTCCACTCGCGAGCCACGAGTATCCGCGCTTCGCGCATAAACAGCGGCGCATAGGGAAGATCGACATGATCATAGTAGCCCAACAGCACAATGCGCCCATGGTTGTCGAGGAGTGGCAGCGCACTGGTCAGGGCATTCATTGAGCCAGTGGCTTCGATGAGGACATCAACTTGCTCCCCCTCCATCGCCTCTTCAAGTAATTGGCGGCTGACGTTCACCACGCGGTCGGCTTGCGAAACGTTGAGCCGCACCGCCACGCGGTCGGCAACAGTAATATGGACAGCACCAGCAAGACGGGCAAGACGCGCAGCCAACTGACCAACAATACCTTGGCCAAGCACCAACACACGGTCTCCTGGAGAAACATCGCCAAGCGTGACCCCGTGTAGCGCAGTCGCTCCCAAGGCCAAGATGACGCCAACATCGGGCGAAACCCCGTTGAGGGGGACAATGCGATCAGCTTCGGCGCTGATATACTGGCTTTGTCCGCCCCATGCCGGGTTGACGCCCTCAAAACACCGTGCCCCGCCCACATACACCCATTGGTGCAGGAGTTCGCGGGGAGCATGCGCACCGACCTCCACCACCTCGCCCACGGTCTCATAGCCGGGAACAAGCGGGAAGGAAAGCGCAGGATGGGGCATCCGGCCATCGAGGAGCATACGCTCCGTTCCGGCACTGATGGAGGTGTAGGCCGTGCGGATAAGCACGTCATTGTCTCCAGGCCCCTTCACCTGCACGGTGCCCAATTCTACCGCATTGCGGCGGGGAATGACGACAGCTTTTGATGTAACAGGCATAGGTATGACAACCCCCGTAGCGTTAGGCAATCGTTCATGACTCCTCCCAACCCGCACGTGGGCTGGGGGGTTTGGGCCGAAGCCCCGGCTGGGTAGCCCACAGCCATATCTAGCTATATCTCTTGACACGTCGCAAGGCTCCCAAGCCCCGCGGTTTTGAAGGCCACTTGCCGCGTACGCCGCGCACGCCAAGCAGGTCTATCCATCGCCTTAGGTCTTGGGTGTAAGGCCCGCAGGCTCAGTGGCAGGTGGGTTGACGGCTGATTGGAGGCGGAGCTGCCGACGATAACGAGCTGACCGGATGCCCTTGACGATAAACTGGCCGGCGTTGAAGAGGTAGGTGACGTAGGCGATGAGCATCACTATCATGACATCGTGGTGGCTCCACCCCAGCCACTTCACCACAAAATAGGCGTTGTGCGTCAGGATAGCGACCAGGTTTCCTAGGTCTTCCCAGAAAAACTCCCGTGCCATAAAGTAGTGGCCAAAGACATCTTTTTCCCACAGCATGCCGGTGATGGTAATCACCCAGATGAGCGAAATCTTGACCAAAACGCTGATATTTGTCAGAAGGTAGTCTTGACCTGTGAGCAGGTATCGCACCACCAAGAAAAAACTCACAAAGAACGCCAAGATTTGGATGGGAGCCACAATAAACTGGACGCGCGTCCAGGGAGATGCGTCGCGTCGAGCAACTTGTTCGGGAGTATACATCAGCACATTTCCTTCACACTACAACAAACTTTCATCGGGCACTGCATGGCGTGGCTACCCCGTTGTATCCAATGCCATCACCGCTTTGATGTTGTCGCGGCTTAGTCCTTTAAACTCCCGCACGTGGATGGTGCGCAGCAAGAGGATGGCTCCAACCATAACCCACGCCTCAGCGCTGTAGATCAACCCGTAGGCGGTAGATGGAGAAAAGAGTTCGGTTTCGATCAACACGGTATGTAGCCCGCCACTCAACATATTGGCCAACCCATTCCCCAACCCTTGCGAAAAGCCCCACATCCCCATATAGAGACCGGCATGGCCTTCAACCGTCATTTCCATCATCAGGGAAAGCGCGCCGACATTGAATAAGCCGGTGCTGATTCCCATCGCCACCAGGCTGGGAGTCACAAGATCACTACGGAAGGTCAATGAGGAGATGGCAATCATCTGTAAGCTCAGCGCAATGCCCAACCCGCCAACGATAGCAAGAGTTTTGCGAGGGACGCTGCGGATCTGGGAGAAGATCACCACTAACACCAACCCGATCAACATACCCTGCCCCCACGACTGGGTAAACCCTGCGGTTTCGCCGGGAGACATCGCAAAGACTTCAGCCCCAAAGACTTCGAGAATGGCATCTTGGAGGAAGATACCAAAGATGGCAAACAAAACAAAGAGGAAAAACCGACGGACATGTGGGTTGCTCTGGAACAACCGCCAAAAGATAACGAAGGCATTGGTAGAACTGGACTCGACCCGCTTGGCCGCCATGATTTTCGCGTGTTCGTGGGGAGTGATACGCCGCTCAAGCCCAACCAACCCAATCAACGACGAAATGAGGACAATAGGCAGCGTGAGGTTGTAGAGACTCTGCATTGTCACGGGGTCATACTCCGGCATAATGGCCTTGGTGGCACCTGCCGAAGCAATACTCGTGAAGATCATAAACATCCACACGACGACGAACACCGTGCCACGGTGTTTCTCTTCTATCGTCTCTGCGACCAGTGCGGCGGCAGAGTTGCCATTGGCCGCCATCGCCACCCCAAAGAGGACAAGCAGCAGAAAAGCGATCAGCAACCCAAGGCCGGGGATCTGTTGGACGGCGAGCGCCGTTTCGGAGATCTGGCCAGGGAAAGCGGCCACCCATTGCTGCGTCTCAACCGGATCACCGAGGGCGATGGTGAGCCATGGAAGAAGCAGGAATACTATACTTCCCATCAACCCGCTCAGGAAGACATAAGGCGTGCGACGGTATCCCAAAAGCGGGTAACGGTCGGCGAGATGCCCCCACATCACCTGCAACGGCGAGATGAAATGGTGTAACCCAATGAGCGTGGCGATGATCAGTGCGATGGCACCAAACTCATGAATAGCGATGCGGTTGAAGTTGAAGGTTAACAGCCCAAACATCCACCCCGGGCCGATGCGAAGAATCGCCAGGCGCAACGTGGTTAACGCCAGACGTAGGAACTTCATAGAAATGGCGGTGCAGGAAACCCACCCCGCTTCGTTAGGGGGTGGAGGAAGCGCCGCCGCCCTCCTTTCCCGACTTTAGGATTCCTGCCAGGGATACCAGACCCCCTTGACTGTGACAATGCCCCAAAATGCCCCAACGAGCGCGTTGCCGCCATGGCCATTGAATTGAGGTGATGGCGTGGCTTGATGTTGATCCCAGAGCGAAGCGTATGCACCATCATAGCACCAAGGCGCTGTTTCGACAAATATCGGGACGAAGGCCTCCGGCTGGATTGTAGTACAGATTGCAAACTACAGATACCAAAAAAAAGAGACTTTTCCCTCTTGGTAGATGAAAAACGGATCTGTTTCTAAGTTCCTTCCGATATGGGCTACACTATAACACAACGTTGCAAAAGCTGCAATATGAACACGGTCACAAAGAGCACAACGGCAGCAAAAGACAGGAGAATGTTTAAACACGACGAGGGTGCGCTTATGCTATACTGCATATGCTACGAGAGACCGTATTATGACACGTTGCTGCGGATTGTGCGGATTGATTAGGATGGGGCAAGACAAAACACATGCAGTCCAATCCATTTGGTGGCTGCTAAGCGAGACATTCAAAAGCTGGAACGAAGACAATGGCCCGCTCTTTGCTGCGGCGCTCGCCTTCTACATGATCTTCTCCATCGCCCCTATCTTGACTATTATGATTGCCATCGCGGGGCTTGTTCTAGGCCCTCCCACCGCTGAACAAGAGATCACTCGCCAAATTCAGGGGCTTGTCGGCGAGGAAACCTCTGCTACTATCCGCGATCTGGTCAGAAATTCTGTCCGGCCAGCGGGGAACATCGTCGCGCTGACCATCGGCATCACAACAATGCTCTTTGGCTCAACATTGGTCTTCTACCAAACCAAGAGCGCGCTCAACGCAATGTGGGATACGAAGCCCAAGCCCGGGCGGGGTATCCGTGGGATGGTGTGGGATAGAGTGGTTGCTTTTCTGGTGCTATTGGGTATTAGTCTTCTCGTCATCCTCCTAATGATTACCAACGCCTTGCTGCCGGTACTCCACTTCCTGCTCGACACCCTGGTACCCAACATCAGCCTCTTCTGGAAGATTGTTCATGTTGTCATTCCACAGGGGATGATGATCCTCTTCGTGGGTATCATCTTCAAGGTATTGCCAGATGTGCAGATTGCGTGGGGAGATGTGTGGGTGGGGGCAACTGTCACTGGCATCCTGCTAAACGGCAGCCAATATCTGCTTTCCCACTATATGGTGCATAGCGGGGTAACATCGACCTATGGCGCGGCGGGATCATTGATTGTCTTTCTGGTGTGGATGAATGTGTCGGCACAGATTTTCCTGTTTGGGGCGGAGTTTACCCAGGTTTATGCACACGCCTACGGTTCAAAGATTGTGCCCTTTGCCTTGATACAGCCAGATCGATGGAACGACGTTCCCCCGCCCGCCCCTCCTCTCAAAAAGCGGAACGGAATTGAGGAGCGGGGGGAGGAGGAGAATGATGGCGTGTCGGGCAAATGAAGGTTACGGGCTTTCGGCCTCGCCCTTCTCGCCCCTACTGGCGATCACCTTTCTTATCTCTTCTTTCAGGTCGTCGGTGACGGGGAGCGTGTTGATCTCTTCGTAGATCTGCTCCAACGGCTCACCCTGCTCAATCCGCATCAAATAGAGAGAGATGAAGATTTCGTTGGTCTCTTCAATCTTCTTGTCGGGAGTCTCTTTGGAGCGGCGGTCGAAGAGATTGCTCCGCAAATTGCCCGCGAAACTATTCACCCGTTGCGTCTGCTCTCCCACCATGTTGCGGGTATTCTCAACGTGGCGCGAGAAACCAGAGCGAAATTTCGAGATACGCCCCTCTTTGGAGGCGGACGGATCGGATGGATCGGACGGGTCGGGCATATCGACCTGATATTCACGAATTTGCTCTTTGAGCTTCTGCTTGAGTTCTTCCGCCATCGGCAAATTGGTGTCTATCTCGTGGCATATCTGCTCTTGCGACTCGCCCCGCTTTATTCTATTGGTGTAGATAGTGTATAAAACCGTTATGATGCCGTGCTTGACCTGCTCCTTAGCCGATTCGAGCGCGCCACCAACGTAGGTCGAAACACCATTCCAGGCACCAGATGCGGCTTCTGCGGAGGAGCGAAAGAACGATGACTTGCCCGCTGGCGTGATGCCCTCGGCATTGCGGATATCTTTCGCTATCTCCTCATCTATGTCCTTGTCTACCTGCTTGTCTACATCGCTCTGTGACGATTGGGTTTGTGTGGCGTGGGGGCAAGCAATCTTCTGGCGTAACCGATATCTCAAGCTGTCGCTCAGCCACAAACTACCGATCTCACGGCAGAGCTTTTCTTGCGACTCGCCTTGCTCTACCCGCTTCTCGTAGACCGCCTGCAACAGGGTTTCTATGCCATAGTGAGAGATAACATCAGCCACCGCACTTGACCCAACCAAAATCATAATCCCCGCGACCATCCCGCCAAATGGCCCGCCAAGCATCGCAAGCGCACTCGTCGTTGCAGCTGCGCCCGCAAGTCCGGCCCCCGTGGTTATGGAAAGCGCCACGGCAAACAATACCCCCGGCAACCCAAGCGATGCGATCTTTTTCACGACCTCGTCCATATCTTCCTCCCTTCGATAACATATATGCAATAACGAGGTTCCAAAAGCGGATATCCCACATTATATCCTATCACAATGGCCTTGTCCATAGTAATGTTGCTCAGTTGCTTCTGCCGCCACTCTGCGCTATACTGCGGTGGTGCGGTAGTATGAGAGAGCATGGTGCGCATAGGGGGTATATATGGATTTGGAAGAACAGCAGCACCACGATGTAGGCGATGGCCCATTTGTGGTAGGGACGGTGATAGGAGTGATGGTCGGCGGGGCGATGGCACTCGTTTTTGCGCGGCAGAGCGGGGCGCAAACCCGCGATATGCTACGTGAATGGGCTATCACGCTGAAGGAGGAGGTGGAGGATGGGGTTTTCCGCGCCCGCACCACCCTTCAAGCGCCGTTTGTCCGCGATGAAGATCTCTAGACTATCTTCCGCCCCCCAATCTCCCGCAATTGCCATAATGGGAACCTATGCGGTAGAATAGATAGGTTTTTGGGGAATACACAGTGAAGGATAACGAAATTCTATGAACTATGCGCTTGATCGATTTGCCGCAGAGGTGCGACAATGCATCGCTGAGACGGGGCTGATACACGACGAAGAGATTGAATTGCAGATCCCCAAGGCAAACGTTCCAGCAGATCTCTGCTTCCCGGCGTTTCGGGCCGCCAAACAACGCAAACAACCGCCACCAGCCATGGCATCGTCGCTGGTGGAGTCAACCCAGCCTCCCGCCGACTCCCTGATTGGGGAGATCACCCAAGCGGGGCCATATGTCAACATTTCGCTGCACCAAGAGCGGTTTGCCAAAGCCGTCATCGAAGAGATAGCGACGGCGGGTGAGCGGTATGGCCACGATATAACCGTCGGCAAAGGCGAGCGGGTGGTGGTCGATTACTCCTCCCCCAACGTCGCCAAACGGATGCACGTCGGCCACATTCGCAGTACGATTATTGGGCAGGCGGTGGTCAATATCTGTCGCGCGCTTGGCTACGGTGTCATCAGCGATAACCATTTGGGCGATTGGGGCAAGCAATTTGGCGTCATCATCGCCGCCATCAAGCGGTATGGCAAGCCAGACGCGCATGGCAATGAGGCGCTCAAAGCGCTTGAAGAGATCTACGCCCGCTACAACCGCGAGATGGAAGAGGCTCCCAAAGGCGATACGACCCTCGACGATGAAGCACGACAATGGTCATTGCGGCTTGAGCAGGGTGATGAAGAGGCCCGCGCGTTGTGGCAATGGTGCGTCAGCACGACCAATGAGGCAAATCAGTTCAACTACGACCGCCTCGGCGTGCAATTCGACCACATCTACGGCGAAAGTTTCTACGAGGGTATGCTGGCGGGGGAGATACAGCGCGCCCTTGATGCGGGCGTGGCGCGGCGAGATGACGATTCTTCGGTGATTGTGGAGAACCTTGACAAGCTCCCCACCTTCCTCCTGCAGCGCAGCGACGGCGGGACGCTCTACCTGACGCGCGACATCGCAACGATATCCTTCCGAATGCGTGAATTTGCGCCACGGGCTATCATCTATGTGGTGGGAGCGCCGCAAGACCTCCATTTCCGCCAACTCTTCGCCCTCGCCCGCAAAATCGGCATTGTGCCCGACGATGTTGACCTGATACACGTCTCATTTGGCACGATCTTCAATAACGTGGGGCAAGCCCTCTCCACCCGCTACGGCAACATGATCTACCTCAAAACGTTGCTTGACGATGCGGTAGACCGCGCCAAAGGGGTTATTGAGGAAAAGAACCCCGATTTGCCTCCTGAAGAGCGCGATGCAGTGGCGGAGGCGGTGGGGATAGGGGCCATCATCTATAATGACCTCTACCAAGACCCCAAACGCAATATCACGCTTGATTGGGAGCGCATGCTCGCGACTGAGGGCAATAGCGCCACCTATCTGCAATACTCGCACGCCCGGTGCCGTTCTATCTTACGGCGGGCCGAAACTACGCTCGAAACGGTGCTTGCCAACGGGGTGCAAGAGGATGTTGGGAGTCTGCTCACCCACCCGTCGGAGCAGCAGCTTTTGAAGCACCTTGCCCGTTTGCCGCTGGTTGTGCGCGATGCCGGACGCCGCTATGCCCCGTCGCTCATTGCCGAATGGTGTTATACTACAGCACGGGAGTTTGGAGTATTTTTTGAGCAATGTTCGGTGCTCAAAGCAGACACACCGATGTTGCGAGAGGCGCGGTTGGCATTGGTGGCAGCTACAGCTCAATCACTGAAGAATGGGCTATCGCTCCTTGGCATCAAAGCTCCGAACCGGATGTAGCAAGCCCATAGCTTTTGAGTAAGGACAGCGCATGTTAGATCTTTCGACCATCCGCACGGTCTTATTCGACATGGACGGGGTGATCTACCGCGGGAGTTTGCGGCTTCCCGGCGTGAGAGAACTCGTGTCGTTCTGCGAAGCGCACCAGATTGCGACGGCGTGCATCACCAACAACGCATCGAAGACGCCAGAGCAGTTTGAGAAGAAGCTCCAAAAGATGGAGATTGCCATCCCCAAGGAGCATGTCCTCTCTTCTGCCCAAGTCACTGGCCACTACCTGCGCAACCACTACCCCAAGAACACGACCGCCTACGTCATTGGGATGAAGGGGTTGCAGCAGGCGATGTTTCGTGATGGCCACTTTGTTGAGCAGGAAGACCATCCTGAGCTGGTGGTGATGGGGGTAGACCTTGAAATCACCTACGACAAGCTCAAAATCGGGTGTCTTGCCATTGGCGCGGGGGCAAAATTCATCGCCACCAACCTCGATCCCGCCTTCCCCGCCGAAGATGGCTTTTGGCCCGGCGCGGGCGCGCTTATCGCGGCGCTGCAGGTAGCGACGGGGGTTGAGCCATTCGTGATTGGCAAGCCACAACCGACGCTCTTTGAGACGGCGATTGAGATGCTCAACGCCACCCCCGCCACGACCTTGGTCGTCGGCGACCGCTTGGAGACCGATATCATTGGCGCACAGCGGGCAGGCGCAAAGAGTGCGGTCGTGCTGACCGGCGCAACCTCGCGGGAGCTGCTCGCAGAGAGCGATATTCAGCCGGACGCGGTCTACGACGGGCTGCCGGAACTTCTCAGCGCGTGGAAGGAGCAAATAGCCCACGTGGCGTCGTAAACCATGAGGGTGCTCGTTGCATATGATCGGGAGCGGGTGCTTTCGTGGGTGCGAGAGCGGTCGCCGCAGTGGCTACTCACGGCGCTTGATGCCCCCGCTGATACCCCCATGGATGACCCCATGGATGACCCCATGGATGACCCCATGTTTGCCGCCTCGCTGCACGACCGCGAACGGGAGATCCTGCTTGATCTCCTCCGCGAATGGGAGCAGCGGGCATTGGGGATTGTCACCCTCCGCGACGCGATGTGGGTTGACCCGCTCCGCGGGGAGCAGGTGTTTACCTATCTCTGCCAATTGATGACGGTTGAGCGGTTGCCGCTGTCGGAGGATATTTCGGCGAGCACTGTTCAACAGATGATGCAGCAGGCAGGGGATGGGAGAGGGGGTGCCAGCAGCACAGAGGGGGATGGGGTAGATAGAGGCGCAACAAGAGCACACGATCAGCCTCATACCCAATTCAACGCCATCAAAACGCTCGTCAGCCGCGCGGAGACGGATGGACTTGACATCGTCTACTATGAGCAAACCACCCCACATTACCCATTGCCTGCAAACCTTGAGGAATTGACGCCCCCTGATCCTCTCCCGCCCGACGAGCCAATTGAGCAATGTGGATATCCAACCGTCTGGCAATATAAGATTATGGTCGTGCTCATATTGTTGGGGATAATTATCCTTTCCTTTTTATTGGTATTCTTTTGATTGTGAAAGAAAATCATTCGTATCATTAGTAATTACTATCGTCAGTAAGGAGAAAAAATGGCTTCAACAACAGCGGATTTGAAAAACGGTATTGTCATTCGGTATAACGGGGAATTGTGTCAGGTGGTTGACCGCGAGCACTTCAAGCCCGGCAAAGGTGGGGCGTTTGTACGGCTGAAGCTCAAGAATATCAAGACCGGCAGCGTGATTGAAGACCGCATGCGCTCTGGCGAGTCGGTTGACATCGTCCATATGGAAAGCCGCACTATGCAATACCTCTACCGCGATGGCAATCACCTGATTTTCATGGATGAGGAGACCTATGAGCAGGTTCCCGTCGATGCGGAGATGCTTGGCGACAAAATGGGCTTTCTGAAGGAGAATGAGAGCGTCAATCTCATCTACAGCACCGACGACAGCCAGCTTATCAACGTCGAAATCCCCACCTTCGTCAACCTGGCCGTCACCCAAACAGAAATCGCTGTGCGCGGCAATACCGCCACAGATGTGACCAAGCCCGCCACGCTTGAAACCGGCGCGACGATTAGCGTACCAAGCTTCATTGAGGAGGGCGACGTGCTGAAAATCGACACCCGCACCGGCTCCTATATTGAGCGCGTGCGCGAATAGGCAGGAAAGAGAAATGGCGTTCTTCTGGATCTAGACCTGGATCTAGACCTGGATCTAGACCTGGATCTAGACCGGCCAAAAGAACGCCCGCTCTACCACACAAGAAAGAGAAGATCAAGAGGAGACAGGAGGTGTTTGTATAGTCTTGGTGTTGGCGAACACCCGCCACAGCACATAGCCAAGCAGGAAAATAGCGGCCATCAGGGTGAGCGTCGATAGCTCAAGGATAGCCCCAAACCGCGGTTGCATCGCGTCAAGCGTCTGCAGCGGCGCGATGACGGGGTCTGTCACTGCGTAGAATGCTTGGATGAACGGATTGTCGGGGCGTGCCGCCAAAAGCCGCACCACCAACCGCGTGGCGAGAATGGTCTCACATACCCCGATAACACCAAGAAGAAGCGTTGTGTGCATAGGTGTCTATATATAGGTGTCTATTGCTTATTTAGCAGCGCGTCAAGATAATCGGCCCATCATCGGTAATTGCAAGCTCGTGCTCAAATTGGGCCGAGTATTTTTTATCAGCCGTGCGCACTGTCCAGCCATCGGGGTCTTGCCGCGTGGCGGGAGTGCCCATATTGATCATCGGCTCAATGGTGAAGACCATCCCAGCAAGGATTTTGCGTCCTGTCCCCGGCTTGCCGTAGTGCAGGACGGTCGGCTCTTCGTGGAGGTTGCGCCCAACGCCGTGGCCGGTATACTCCCGCACCACCGAAAAGCCGTGGCTCTCGGCGTGATGCTGGATCACTGCGCCAATATCGCCGAGGGTGTTATCAACGCGAGCCTGCTCAATGCCAAGTGCAAGCGATTGCTCGGTCACATCAAGCAGGTGTTGCACCTCTTCGGCGACATTCCCCACCGCAAAGGTCACACACGAATCCCCCACCCACCCCTTATAGCGCACGCCAATATCAACACCAATAATATCTCCATCCTTAAGCACGTGCTTGGGATTGGGGATACCGTGACAGATCACTTCATTGACGGAAGCGCAGATCGTTGCTGGGAAGGCGGGCCGTGATGGTTGGCCTCGCCCGCCGCGGGTCGCGCCGTAGCCTTTGTAGACGGGTTCACCGCCTTGCTTGCGGATATACTCCTCTGCGAGCCGGTCGAGGTCGGCAGTGGAGACACCCGGCTTGACATGCTCGCGCAGCACCTCAAACGTCTCTGCCACAATTCGTCCGGCGCTGCGCAAGAGGTCTATCTGTTTTTGCGTTTTGAGGGTAACAGCCATAATGCAGGTTTTCTTTATCCCTATATGTGTGTATTTGGTTGTTCTTTGGTTGTGTTAAGGTTGTGATTAGATTGTGTTTGTGCTTTCTGGTGCACCGTATTGCGTGTTATGCTTCGGCAGGGGCGTCAGGGCGCGGGAGCAACCCCGCCTCCTCCACCACCCGCGGGATGGCTCCAGACCATCCGATTGACATCAAATGTACTCCGGCAATGCCTTCAATGCTCAAGACCTCTTTGATCAAATCCGCCGCCAAATGCAGCCCTTCATGCTCAGGGTCATCGGTGCGTTCCATCCGATCAAAGATCTCGTCAGGGATACGCATCCCCGGCAGATTGGCCTTCATAAAGTGCAGCGATTTGGCCGTGCGGGTGATCATCACGCCAGCCAAGATATGAGCCTGCTGATGCATCCCTGCGGCGCGCACATCTGCCATCCAATCGCGAAATCGTTGGAGGTCGTAGACGATCTGTGTCTGAATGAACTCTGCCCCGTGCTCAATCTTGCGCTCGACGCGGCCAGCCTTCTCCAAATTGGGGTTGGCCACCGCCCCAACGAAATACTTCGGGCGGTCTTTGAGCGGCGTGCCCGAGTCAAATCGCTGCTCGTCGCGCATGGTGCGGAGGAGCTTGATCAGTCGGAAGGAGTTCAGGTCGAGGACGCTCTTGGCATCGGGATGATCGCCGTTGCGCGGATGATCGCCAGTCATACAGGTAAAGTTGCGCACGCCAAGCATCACGGCGGTCAGTATGTCCGACTGCAGCGCGATGCGGTTGCGGTGTTGGCATGTCAGTTGCACGATAGGCTCAAGGCCTTCTTGGTGTACCACCGCCCCTGCGCCAAGTGCAGACATCCGCGCCATCCCGCGTTGGTTGTCGGTCAGGTTGACGGCATCGACATATGGCTTGAGCCGCTTGACGCTCTTCTCAAGACCTTCTCGGCTGGTGCCGCGCGGCGGGGCGATTTCGCCCGTCACAACGGGTTGTCCGGCAACGAGACGACGGTGGAGGGTACTGTAGGTTTCAGTCATATAGTTCTGTTAGCCGATAGCCTGCTACGCATCATCGAGAGCTTGTGCAAGGTCGGCAATGATGTCGTCGGCATCCTCAATGCCGCACGCCAGGCGTATCAGGTTGTCACGAATACCAAGGGCTAGTCGTTCTTCTGCTGAGAGCCCGTAGAAGCTCATCAACGCCGGCTGCACGACCATACTCTCAACGCTCCCCAAACTCGGAGCGATATACGGCAGGCGCATACGGTCGACCACGCGGCTGGTCACATCAATATCGCCATCTACCTCAAAGGATACCACACCCCCAAACCCCCGCATTTGCTCGCTTGCGGCGGTGTAGTCGGGATGACTTGGCATGCCCGGGTAGTGTACACGCGCCACCCGCGGATGCTGCTCCAAGAACTTGGCCACGGCCATCCCATTCTCGTTGTGGCGCACCATTCGGAGGGCAAGAGTCTTCATCCCCCGCACCAAGAGATAGGCGCTATTGGGGTCGCAGACACCGCCAAGCATCTTCTGCGTTTCGCGGAACTGCTCAATCACGTCGGCCCGCCCAATGATGGCTCCGGTCAAGAGATCGTTGTGCCCGCCTAAATACTTCGTTGCGCTATGCATCACCACATCCACCCCATACGAGAGGGGACGAACATTGTAAGGGGTTG
The DNA here is from genome assembly GCA_964526735.1 of uncultured Chloroflexaceae bacterium. Lineage (GTDB taxonomy): Bacteria > Chloroflexota > Chloroflexia > Chloroflexales > Chloroflexaceae > JAAUSY01. Next base: position 38,046 of record CAZGLO010000024.1, read on the forward strand.
CAAAAGTGGCATCTATCAACGTAAGAATACCGTGGCGGCGAGCAATCTCAACGATACGAGGGAAATCAAGCACCCGAAGGTAAGGATTGGTGGGCGATTCGCTGAGGATAAGGCGCGTTTGTGGCGTGATAGCAGCTTCGATTGCTTCGTAGTCGTTGGCGGGAACCACCGTGTGTTTGACATTGAGCTGGACAAGCAGCGTTGATACGAAGCGGCGCGTTTGGCGATAGCAATCGTCGGTAAGAATAAGGTGTTCGCCAGAGGAAAGGAGTGCAAGGAGCGCCGTGGTGACGGCATTCATCCCCGAAGCAAAAAGCAATGCCGTAGGCGTTTCAAGCGTCCCATCTGGGCAGCAGTAGGAACCTTCAAGGTTAACCAGCTTGGACTCTGCTACGCGGACGGTTGGGTTGCCATAGCGGCCATATTCTTCGCGCTGCGTTCTTCCTTCGTGGAAGTTGATAACCGCAGCAGTATCTTCAAACGTATAGGTGGATGTTTGGATAATGGGTGTCGTAATGGCATCGTGAGCGCGGGAGCGCGTTTCTCCCCCATGGACAGAAGCAGTGGATTCGCCTTCAGACGCTCGTGTGTGATCATTCATAGATGCACGGGCAACCACAACCCTCAAAACAGACGAGGGGAGGAAACAAGCCCTTCCTTTCCTTCAGCTATATCCACAGAACGCCTCTGCAAAAGGCGTTTCCTAACCAGTGTTTGCTATAAAAAAAACTCCATGCGCAATCGCAGGAGTGTACCATTACAGACGAACTGTCGAACTTGCTGCCAAAAGTGCGGTAGAATGTTCCACCGATGTACTTCCTTCCCGCAATGGCATAGAAAATTGGTACCCCCAGCGGGATTCGAACCCGCGATCTTCACCTTGAAAGGGTGACGTCCTGGGCCACTAGACTATGGGGGCGCTGTTCACCACACGCGTGCTATTATAGCAACAATTGCCGTTTTGTGCAAGTCCGAATGTGCTACTCTTTGCGTCCCCTTTTCTATCCCGTCCTCTCCCTCTCCCCTCAATCTGCTACAATACCCGCTGCAGAGCGATGTTGCGATATCTACAACAACCCAAAGGAGACATATTCATATGACACAACCTACTATCTTAGAGACAATTGTCGCCCACAAACGAGAGGAAGTCGCCCAACGACAAGCCTCTCACCCGCTTGATGCCTTACGCCGCCGCCTCGCCAGCCCATTCCCTATCCGCGACTTTGCTACTGCCTTGCGCCGTTCTGCCACCACGATCCCCCCCTCAACCGCGCTCATTGCTGAAGTCAAGAAGGGGTCGCCGAGCCGGGGGGTGCTGCTCGAAGACTTTGATCACCGCCATATCGCGCAGACCTATATGGAGCATGGCGCGTCGGCCATCTCGGTGCTCACTGACGAGCGGTTTTTCCTTGGCCACCTCTCCTTTTTGCAGGATATCCGACAGTTGCAGGAGACCCTCCCGCCTCCCCATGCCGCGGTACCGCTCCTCCGCAAGGACTTCCTCATCGACCCCTACCAAGTCTTTGAGGCACGAACAGCGGGTGCTGATGCGGTGTTGCTCATCGTTGGTGTGCTTGATGATGAAACGCTGTCGTTGCTCTTGGAGACGACGCACGAGCTGGGGATGCACGCGCTGGTAGAGGCACATAATGAGGAGGAGTTGACACGTGCGCTTGCGGCGGGAGCCAAGATAGTGGGCATCAACAACCGCGACCTGCATACCTTCCACACCACGCTGGAGACTACAGAGCGGCTTATTTCGCTCTTACCGACCCTGCCAACCCAATCAACCCAATTAATCCAGTCGGCGAATGATGGTGATCGCCCTATCGTGGTGAGTGAGAGCGGCATTTACACTCCTAGCGACGTGGTGCGGCTGCGCGGGTGCGGGGTGAATGCGATCCTGGTTGGCGAGGCATTGGTGGTCTCTGAAGATATCGGGGAGCAGGTGCGGACGTTGGCGATGGCGTAGAGCGCTTTTTCGCCGGATCAGTGATGTTTGTACATTTTGCACAAAAAGGACGACCTTGTTTTTGTTGATTTTGTCTAATCGGCATGCTATGATACTCCCAGCTTAAACGAAACGTACTTATCAACGACACAACGATACGTTGATACTAAAATACAGAAAGACAAGGTGTACTATGCACGCTCCAAACATTGCTCAGAACCAGCGAATTGACCAGGTGTTGACGAACATTCCACAAGCCCGCCACGTGCTACAATCACACGGTGTTGATACCGCCGGATGCTGCCGCTACAGCCTCGCCGAAGCTGCTCGCGCTGTCTCTAGCACCTCCGACGAAATGTTGGCCGGAATGGAAACGCGGATGCGCCGCAGTGCCACCCGCCTACGCCACAACAATCGCTCTCTTGAGGTAGCCTAAGACCGCTACACACCACTAAAACACGGAGACCGCAAAAATAGGGGGGCTGTTTAGCCCCCTTTTGCGTGCCCATCGCTCCTGTCTTCCCCTCACCCGCTCTCTCCTTTCTCACCCGTCGCCACAGCCGTTATAATAGGCTGCATGAGCGATACGAACGAACCAATCATCACTGACTCACACAATCCAAACACCCCCGCCAACACCATCCCGCGGGAGGTATATCGTTTCCTGCTTGATGCATCTCTCAATCGGGGTGCACGGGTTGTGGTGGCGGTTTCTGGCGGGCCAGATTCGCTTTGCCTCCTGCATGTATTGTGGCGTCTTCATATAGAGGAAGGTATCCCGGCTGCCTTGCACCTCGTCCACCTCGATCATCAATTCCGTGGCGAGGAGTCGCGGGCAGAAGCGCAAGCGGTGGCGGCTATTGTCGAGGAGTGGGGTATCGCGGCGACGGTCGAAGCATATAATGTTACTGCTTTTGCGCACGAAAGTAATCAAAATAAGCAAACTGCTGCTCGTGCGGTGCGCTATGGATTGCTTGCACGGGTGGCGCAAGAGGTGGAGGCCAATGCGGTGGCGGTGGCGCACCATGCCAACGACCAGGCCGAAACCGTCCTCCTCCACCTGCTGCACGGGGCCGGGCCTGCGGGTCTACGGGGTATGCGGGGGGTCGTGGAGTGGGGCGAATGGGGGGCGTGGGCAATGCGTTCTGCACCGTTGGAGTGGGCGCGGGGGGGAGAAGCTACTCCACTCCTCATCCGACCGCTGCTCAACATCCCGCGGCCTGCGATTGAAACATATTGTCGTGAGCAGGGCTTGGCTCCGCAGGAAGACTCATCAAATGCATCGCTCCACTATACCCGTAATCATATTCGTGCGACGCTTCTCCCCGCCCTGACGCACTACAATCACCAAATCGTGTCGGCATTGAGCCGCACAGCGCATATCTGTGCCGATGATTACGACTACCTCCAGACGCAGCTTGATCGCCATTGGCCAATGTTGGTGCGGGCCGCCGAAACGGAGCAATCTCTCACATTTGGGCGCGAGGCGTGGCACGATTTGCACCCTGCCCTCCAACGCTATGCGCTCCGCCGGGCGGCTGCTTTGGTGCTGGGGGCGGCAGAGGAGAGTATTACCTATGAGCAGGTTGAGAATACTCGCCGCGCCGCGCTCGATCTTGCGGTGGGAGGGCATCACACGGTTGGGAAGGGGTTGTTATTGCGGGCAGACCACGATGGGTTCGTGATCTATCATTACACTACCCCGCCCCGCCTTCCCCCAGAGGAGGCGATGCGATGGCCCCGCCTTGACGCCGAAGCGTGTACGCTTTCTGTGCCGGGGCGGGCGGCGATATCCCGCCAGTGGATAGTGTTTTGCACCTTCACAGAGCCGACTATCGCCCCGTTTAGCCCGCTCACACCGCCCACAGCTGTACCACGTCGGTTGCAACGGTGGATTGCGCTTGATGGCGAAATGCTCCCACCCACACTCTGGCTGCGGACGCGCCGTGCAGGAGAGAGATTTCGTCCGGCGGGAGGGCGAGGAAGTCGGAAAATCCAAGATTTCTTCGTTGACCAGAAAATCCCCCGTCCTGCACGAGAACGATGGCCACTTCTCGCCACCGATTCGGCTATCGTATGGGTGGTAGGGCTGCGCGGGGATGAGCGCTTCCGCGCCACGCCATCGACCACGCAGCCGGTATGGGTTGCGCTGCTGGCGGAGGGGGAAAGAGAACAATGGTGACTACTCCCAACCCTTAAGGATTGGGCTTCTCGGGTCGAAACCCAGGCTGTGTAAAGCATATGACTATCTAAACTCCATCTAACTCCATGAATCTTGATCATCAATTTCACCCATTTCGCCTATTTCGCCCATTTCACCCGTCCACCCGCCATATTGCGCTTGCGATTGCTGCATGTTTGGCGGGCATCTACCTTTTGACCACGGGGGCACACACCTCCTCCAAGGATGAAGAGCTTATTTTTGGCGTCACGGAGACGTTGGCGGTGTGGGGAAGCTTTGCGCTCAACGCCGCCCGCCCCGATGTGGAGCCAATCTACAGCACATACGGGCCGGGCCAATCAATCGCGATGGTGCCGCTCTATATGGTGGGGAAGGGAATTGCCGCCTTCTTCCCGCAGGACGCCTATCCGTGGGTGACGCGCGCGGTTGTCCTATGGTTTAACCCGCTCGTGACCGCTGTAATGGGCGCGCTCATCTTTGTCGCGGCAGAGCGGTTGGGGTTTCGCCGCAAAAGCGCCATCGCGACGGCATTGCTCTTTGGGCTGGCGACGTTGGCCTTGCCCTACAGCAAAACGCTCTTTTCCGAGCCACTTACCGCATTGCTCCTGTTTAGTTCTTTCACGCTGATGCTCTTTGTACCGCCCTCGCCCTGCTCCTTAGACCACACGGCAATGGTGTGGCTTGCCATATCGGGGGTATTGGCGGGGTTAGCCCCGTCGGTCAAGATACAAGCAGGGATTTTACTGCCGTGGCTAGGGCTTTATGCGGGGTTTGCGGGGTATCACGGCCCTATGCTCTCCCGCGATGCTATCCGCCCTATTGCTGTGCGGCTGGCGGTGTGGGGCGGGAGCGCAGCGCTGATGATTGGGTTGCTGGGCATATACCAGTGGAGCCTTTTTGGCAGCCCATTTCGGAGTGGGTATGGTGATGCGCTTGGCGAGTTTGCGATGGCGCGGATGGGCGATGGGCTGAATGGGCTGATATGGAGCGCGGGACGAGGGATTATCTGGTATGCGCCCCCGCTCATCCTCTTTCCAGTGGCGTGGTATCTCTTCTGGAAGGGGCACAAAGCAGTTGCGTTGCTCTGCGGGGCGATGGTGTTCACCAACATGCTCTTCCATGCGCAGTGGGTGTGTTGGCATGGCGGCGGATGTTGGGGGCCGCGGTTCTTGATGATTGCGATACCGTTTATGGCGCTACCAATGGTGGCACTGCTTGAGTCACTGCGGGGGTGGCGCACTCCACTGCGCACGGTTGCCCTCACCCTGACCCTGCTTCTCACCCTGCCGGTGCAGATTGGGAGCATCGCCATCGCCAATGAGGCATTTTTTAGCAGCCAACGTGGTCTTGAGCGCGAACACTTTAACCCTACGCATTCGGCCTTGTTTGGCCATTTTAAGATGGCGCTGAATCAGCTTGGCCATACGTATGATATGCACTTTGCGCCGAACCGTGTCGTCTTGGCAGAGGGGTTTTCCTATAGTGAGGGCGACCGTGAGGCTTATGAACACCTTCCGCGGTGGACAAAGCCCGCTGCTGAGGTAGAAATACGGATCAATGGGGCGGCGGCGGGGGCGGATACCACAACCGTATCACTGCCACTTCCCTTGATTGTGACGATGACGGTGGATGGATGTCGCCACCCCGACGCCCCCGCCGCCGCCCTGACAGTCGCGGGGGAGGGGGAAACGTTGATTGGCAGTAACAGTGGTAATAATGGTTCGCCGCAGGCCAACGCATGCCCGCCCCGCACCCACTCATTCCTCCTCCCGCCGCGCACCACAACCCTCTCCCTTGATACATCGCCCTGGAACCCCGCCAACTATGGCATGGAGCGCGATGAGACGTTGGGCATATGGCTGACTCAGCTTTCTGCCGTGGTCGCGGGCCAAGAGCTTACCCTGACAAGCGATCTTGTCCCTATCACCCCTATGCCAACGGGGTTCGTGTCGATACGCCGCTGGACAGGCGATCATCGCTATGGCCATTGGGATGTGTGGTGGTGGTACCTTGCGCATAGCGATTTGCCGCGTACGCCCCGCCTGACATTGGCCATCTCGTGGGCGGTCATTGCGCTTGCGTTGGCGGGGTGGGGCGGTCAACGTCTTTGGAGAGCATTCTTCATCAAGGAGCATACAAACGAACGGTCATGAGAAACATCACCATCTCAACCCATACCCGACATCTGCTCATCACTGCGGTCGCGATTGGGATTTTCACGGTCATTGCCATGGCGATAGTGCTTTCCCGCCCTTGGCAATCACTGATCGACATCGGCGATGTGTACGATCACCCCTTCGTCCGCAACTTCTACACCCGCGAATACAGTAGCGAACACGAAGCGAGTTTTCGGTGGACACAACGCAGTTCTGTGCTGGTGTTCCCTGGTGTGGGCGACCTCGCCCCGCTCTCAATGCGCGTTCACGGCGATTACCCAGGCATGACTATCACGGTGGACGGCGGCACGGGAGAAGTGCCCATTGCGTTGCGCAGCGGCTGGCAGCATATCGCCCTCTTGCCCAAGCCGCCAAGCAGCGGGCATTGGTGGAGTGGCGACCGGCTCCTCAGCATCACCGCGCCGGTGCAAACCAGCATCGAGGATGAGCGCGAACGCGGGGTAGTCGTCGATATGGTCACGCTCAGCGGCCAACGCGGTACGTTCCCCCTCGGCCAGCCCCTGCTCCTCGGCCTGATAACCGCTTTGGCGACAGTGATGGCGGGGTGGGCACGTGCATCAATGCGGGTTGGCGGAGGTGTTGGTATTGTGTCAGCAGTGATGTTGGTGGTGGTGTTGAGCTGGGAAAGAGGGGTATTTCTCCCCTTTGTGACGGTCTTTAGCGGACGTTTTGCGCTTGTCATCGCAACATCACTCGTTCTTGGCGTTGGGCTGCAATATTTCCTGCGGTGGCTTGCGGCAAAACACGTTATCCCACAAACAGAGTGGCTACCGCGGGCGCTTGCGGTGGCGGGAGTAGTGGCCTTTCTGCTGCGGTTTACGGGGATGGCCTACCCCTTGACCTTCATCAGCGATATTCGCTTCAGTATGGCGCGCGCCTCAATGGTGTGGGAGGGCGATTTGCTTGATATTTTCCTCCCCAACCCCGCCTTGACCCCTGTCCAGTGGGATATGGATGTCTCTATCCCCCGCTCGCCGCTCTACTACATCATCACATCGCCCCTCACCGCGCTCCCCGGCAATGGCGACCGGCTCGCAATGATGGCCTTCAGCAGCGGCATTGATGCATTGAGCGCCATCGTGATCGGCATTATGCTGCTGCGGATGGGGATGGGTGGGCGAAGTGCGGTGGTTGGGGCATTGCTTACGGGGATATTGTCGTTCGGCGTGCTGACGGCGATGTCGTGGGGGCTTTTCCCGACGCTCTTTGCCCAATGCTGGGTGCTTGTGGCGATGACCACGTGGCTCTACCTCCGCCCGCGCCTCCACCACCGCCAACCGTGGCTCATCGTCACGGCTGCCTTGACGATTGCCTACCTTGCCTACCCGACTGCATTGCTCTTTCTTGGGCTGACGTGGGGTTGGCTGGTCATACTTTTGGCCCTCCGCCGTGACCCGGCCACCTTGCCAACGCTTTGGGCCACTATCACTGCTATAGTGCTCGCCCTGCTGCTCTTCTATGGGTGGCATCTCCCCGCTATGCTGGGCAAAACCTTGCCGACGATGCTGGAACGGGTGGCGGCACGCGGCGGCGGGGGGGAGCCGCTTCAGCTTGACCGCATCATCGGCGCGCTGTGGGTGCAGCCGTATGATAAGTATAGTGTGTTTGTGCTTGGGGCCGCGGCAGGAGGGCTGTTGTTGCTCTTTGCACACCACCTCCCGCCCCATACCCGCGATGGCAGGCGGATGGTGGTGGCGTGGCTCGCTACCTATCCGCTGCTGGCGTGGGCGAGCGCATTTGTCGTCACTTTCATCCTCAAAGATGTGCTCTACCTCTTGCCTCTCCTCGCACTCCTCTCTGCCGTGCTCTTCGGCAAGCTCCTGCGGCGGCGGAGGGGGAAGATAGTCGTGGGCGCGGTATTGCTCTCCCTGCTCTGGCAAACCCTCTCCATTGAAATGCACGCCGTCGTCTATGGGTTCGAGCAGCTGAAGTGAGGGGGGGGAAAACTGTGCAACCCTCGCTCCTCACCTAAGTTATCGCGCATATTCAAGATTTGTGGTATGATCTTCACCTAGAAGAATCGAAGCAGCTAGGTGGGAACATCTGGCACCGTCCACCTCGCCCCTCCCTCTTCTGAATTATTGTGCATATTCAAACTTGTGGAAGCATTAGGGTCGAGCCTTTGCCATCAGGACGGCGGGGCACCACCGGAATGGGGTGAAGATGAACCAGT